>CAKTXH010000061.1 GCA_934630975.1 uncultured Clostridia bacterium
ATCAGGCCCGTGTCCGGGTCGATATCCGCAAAGACCGGCGTTGCGCCGACGTGCAGAATCGTGTTCGCCGTGGAGGCGAACGTCAGCGGCGTGGTGATCACCTCGTCGCCCGGGCCGATGTCCTGCGTCAGCAGCGCCAGATGCAGCGCCGCCGTGCAGGAGTTCACCGCGATGCAGTGCTTCGCGCCGACATACTCCGCAAACTTCTTTTGAAACTCCATCGTGCGCGGGCCTTTCGCCCACCAGCCGGAACGGATCACGTCCGCATCCGCCTGCACCTCGGCCTCGGAAATATCCGGCAGACAAAAGGCCATCCAATCGGGCCTGACTTTGAATTCGCTCATGTTGTTCCTCCCGCCCGTATTCGGGCTTTCTTTCTGAAATTATAGCACAGTCGCCTTCATTCATCAAGGGACGGTTGCGCGCAGGCGCGCGCGATGCTATAATCGGGGAAGAAACGATTGGGGCTTTGCCCCAAACCCCACCAAGAACCTGAGGTTCTTGGATTTCCCACTTCATTTATTGCTTCGCAATAAATGGGAAAACAACTTTGTTCCAAAAAGGGGAGAGCGTATCGCCATGAGCATGGAGGATTATATCGCCGCCCGCAAGGAGGGCCTCAAGCAGCTGCACGCCTCGCAGGCGCGCGGGCAGGATCCCTATCTGCCGGTGCTGGCCGAGCTGGTGCCCGCCCTCAACAAGCTGCCGCAGGTGCCGCTGGGGCTGGTGCAGATTGCGCTGGATCAAATCGAGGGCACGGCGACCAAGGGGCGCACGACGGCGTTTTCGCGCGGCTTCATGCCGCTGCTCGAGCAGGATTCCGAGTTCGCGACGAAGTGGAGCCTGCTCTACGACGGCGTGGTGGAGGACGGCCTGCGCCAGCCCATCGTCGCGCTGGAATATTACACCCGCTTCTACATCGTGGAGGGCAACAAGCGCGTGAGCGTCATGCGCCGCCTCGACGCGGTGAACATCGAGGCGAACGTCACCCGCGTCCTGCCGGAGGTTGAGGACAGCGAGCGCTACCGCATCTATCAGGAGTTTCTGAGCTTTTACGCCGATACGAAAATCAACTTCATCACCTTCAGCCGCGAGGGCAGCTATGAAAAGCTCTACAAGCTGATGGGCAAAACGCCGGGCGAAAAGTGGACGCCGGAGGATCTGTTCGACTTCCAATCCTGCTTCTACCGCTTCCAGCAGGCGTATACGGCCAGGGCGGGCGGCGACGCGCCGATGTCCGCCTGCGACGCGCTGCTGATCTATCTGGAGGTTTTCGGCTACAACGACAGCGTGGAGAAAACGCCCGCCGAGTTCGGGCAGGAGATCGAACGCATCTGGTCGGAATTCGTCGTCGCCGCGGCCAACAAGCCCGCCGCGCTGCTCTCCCAGCCGACGGAGGCCAAGCCGGGTTTTCTGCAATCCGTCTGGCACAGGCCGCCGCAGAAGGTGCGCTGCGCGTTCCTCTACAACCGTTCGCCGCAGGATTCCGGCTGGTCGTATTGGCACGAGCTGGGCCGCAAGGCGCTGGAAGACGCTTTCGGCTCGCGCGTGGAAACCGTCTGCCGGGAATACGTCGCGCAGGCCGATGCGGAAGCCGTCATCGAACGCTTTATCGAAGACGGCTACGACGTGATCTTCGCCGCCTCCCCCGTCTTTCTGGACGCATGCATGCGCCAGTGCGCCGCGCATCCGGGCGCGAAAATCCTCAACTGCTCGGTGCTGGCCAGCTACCACAACGTCCGCAGCTACTATCTGCGCGTGTACGAAGCCAAGTTCATTCTGGGCGCGATTGCCGCTTCGCTTTCGGAAACGGATGAGGTCGGCTACATCGCGGATTACCCCATCTACGGCACGCCCGCGTCGATCAACGCCTTCGCGCTCGGCGCGCAGCTGGTCAACCCGCGCGCGAAAATCGTGCTCGAGTGGTCCACCCTGCCCGGCCACAGCCCGGAAGCGGCGCTCTCCGCCCGCGGCGTGCACATCATCTCCAGCCGCGACATCAGCGCGCCGCATCTGGAATCCCGCGCGTTCGGCCTGTACCACGAGCAGGACGGCGCAATCTCCAACCTCGCCATGCCGGTCTGGGGCTGGGGCAAGCTGTACGAAGGCATCGTCCGCAGCATCCTCACCGGCGCATGGAGCGACGAGGGCGAGCACAACGCCGACCGCGCCATGAATTATTATATGGGCATGTCCACCGACGCGATTGATATCATCTGCTCCCAGCGTCTGCCCGCGCGCACACGGCGGCTGGTCGATCTGCTGCACGAGCGCATCCGTTCCGGCGCGTTCCTGCCCTTCGTCGGGCCGATTGTCGATCAGGCCGGACAGGTTCGCGTCGCGGCCGACGTGGCGCTGACCCCGCAGGAGATCATCCTGATGGATTATCTGGCCGGAAACGTCGTCGGCCGGATTCCCTCGGTGGACGAGCTGAATGACGTTGCCAAGGGTCTGGTTTCGCTGCAAGGCATCCGCGCCGCCACAAAGGAGTGAGCCGATGAAGATTCTTCTGCTCGCCGATCAGGCGGAACCGACGCTCTGGGAGCATCTGGACAGGCGCAAGCTCGAAGGCGTGGAGCTGGTGCTGGCCTGCGGCGACCTGCCCGCCAGCTATCTCTCCTTCCTCACCTGCTTCACCGCCGCGCCCATCCTCTATATCCGCGGCAATCACGACGACCGCTACGCCCAAAACCCGCCGGAGGGCTGCATCTGCATCGAAGATCAGCTCGTCACCGTCGGCGGTCTGCGCATCCTCGGCCTCGGCGGCTCGATGCGCTATAACAAGGGCGTCAACCAGTACACCGAAAAACAGATGCAGCGGCGCGTTCAAAAACTGCGCTTCAAGCTCTGGCGCAGCGGCGGCGTGGATATTCTGATGACCCATTCGCCCGCGCTGGGGCTGGGCGACGACACCGACCTGGCGCATACCGGCTTTCAAACCTTTATCGACGTGATGGAAAAGTATCGCCCGCGCTACATGGTGCATGGCCACGTTCACCAGAATTATCAGTATAATTTCAAGCGCATCCGCCAGCATGGCGATACCACCGTCATCAACGCGTTCGGCTCTTACCTGCTGGATGTGCCAAACCCCGAACATTCGTGAATTGACCCGGCTGAAATTTCGTCTTTTTCTTGCTTTTTGGCGCTTCCGCTCCTATAATATGGAGGATATGCGCGGCGGTCTGCCGCGCGCAAATTTCATATTTACGAAGGAGATATTGCCATGCAGAACCAAGGTATCCGCGATGCCCGCTCGCTGGGCACGCCGAAGTTGCTCGTTCTGGGCCTCCAGCACATGTTCGCCATGTTCGGCGCAACGGTGCTCGTGCCCGCGCTGACCGGCCTTTCCGTTTCCGCGACGCTGCTGTTCGCGGGTCTGGGCACGCTTTTCTTCCATTTCCTCACGAAAGGCAAGGTTCCGGCCTTCCTGGGCAGCTCGTTCGCGTATCTGGCCGGTTACGCCGCCATCGCGCCGAACGGCGAAACCGCGCTTCTCCCCTATGCCTGCGTGGGCGTCGCCGCTTCCGGCCTGCTGTACCTGATTCTCGCGGCGCTGGTGCGCGGCTTCGGCGCGAACCGCGTCATGCGGTTCTTCCCGCCCGTCGTCACCGGCCCGATCATCATCTGCATCGGCATGACGCTGGCCAACTCCGCCATCAATAACTGCACCGGCAGCTGGGATATCGCGCTGGTCGCCATCATTACGGTGGTCGTCTTCAACATCTGGGGCAAGGGCATGCTGCGCATTATTCCGATTCTGCTGGGCGTGCTCGTCTCCTATACCTACGCCGCCGTCACCGGCCGCGTGGATTTCTCCGGCGTGGCCAGCGCCGCGTGGATCGGCCTGCCGGTGAAGATGGAAAACACCGTCTTCTCCCTCATCGGCAACTGCGACGTGAACCTGCTCGTCACCGCCATCATCGCCATCATGCCCATCGCCTTCGCGACGATGATCGAGCACATCGGCGATATCTGCGCGATTTCCTCCACCGTCGGCGAGAACTTCATCGCCGATCCGGGCCTGCACCGCACCCTGCTGGGCGACGGTCTCGCCACGAGCATCGCGTCCCTCTTCGGCGCGCCGGCCAACACCACCTACGGCGAGAACACCGGCGTTCTGGCGCTGACCCGCGTGTATGATCCGCTGGTCATCCGTCTGGCCGCCGTCTACGCGATCATCGCGTCCTTCTGCCCGAAGTTCGCGGCGCTCGTTTCCGCCATGCCGACCGGCACCATCGGCGGCGTTTCCCTGATTCTTTACGGCATGATCTCCGCCATCGGCGTGCGCAACCTCGTCGAGAACCGCGTGGATCTGGCCAAGAGCCGCAACGTCATCGTCGTTTCTCTGATCATCTCGCTGGCGCTGGGCATCACTTTCTCCGCCGCGGGCGCGATCACCTTCCATGTCGGCGAGTTCACGCTGAACTTCTCCGGCCTGGCCGTCGCCGCCATCGTCGGCATTGTGGTCAACGCCATCCTGCCGGGCAAGGATTACAACTTCCAGAATAACTACGAATACGGCAAGACGACCGAGGATCACGGCCAGATGCTGTAAGACCTCCTTCAGTCTCGCTTCGCTCGACAGCTCCCTCTGAGAGGGAGCTGTTTTTGCGTTTCTATAAAAAATGAGCGGATATGCCGCTGGCTCACCTTCTCCGTCTGCAAAGCTGACTGGAAGGGTATGCAAGCAGCGCATCCGCTCGGGTTATTTGATTCAGTTCGTTTCTTATACCAAATGCCTTCCTCTTCGAGGGAGGTGTCAGCGGAGCTGACGGAAGGAGTTCGTCCTCAATATTCCGTCAGCGTCCCGACCAGCTCCTGCGCGCGCTGCACCTTCTGCCGGCCGCAGTACGCGTCCAGCTCGCGGATGATGCGTGGGCAGGCAAACGGATCGGTGAAGTTCGCCGTACCGACCATGACGGCCTTCGCGCCGCAGAGCATGAACGCCGCCGCGTCTTCGCCGGTCTCGACGCCGCCCATGCCGATGATCGGAATATGCACCTTCTTGGCGCTCTGCCAGACCATGCGCAGGGCGACCGGGCGCACCGCCGGGCCGGACAGGCCGCCCGTGTTGTTGGCCAGCACCATTTTCCGCTTGTTCACGTCCACGGCAATGCCTGTCAGCGTGTTGATCATGGAAATCGCGTCCGCGCCCGCTTCTTCGGCGGCCAGCGCGTTTTCCGTGATGTCGGACACGTTCGGCGTCAGCTTGACGATGAGCGGCTGTTTGGCCGCCGCCTTGACCGCCTTGGTGATGGCGTAAACGCTCTCCGGCTTCACGCCGAAGGCCACGCCGCCCTCGTGCACGTTCGGGCAGGAGATATTCATCTCCAGCAGGTGTACGCCCGTGCCCGCCAGCCGCTCGGCCATCCGCACATACTGCTCGACGCTCGTGCCGGTGATGTTGGCAATCACCGCAACGTTTTTGGTCAGCAGCCACGGCAGGTCGTTTTCAATGAAGCTCTCCACGCCGGGGTTTTGCAGGCCGACGCTGTTGAGCATGCCGCTCGGCGTTTCCGCAATGCGGGAGGGCGGGTTGCCCGTCCGCGGCAGCAGGCTCAGCCCCTTGACGGAAATGCCGCCCAGTTGGCCGATGTCGTACAGCTCGTCGTACTCGCGGCCAAAACCGAACGTGCCGCTCGCCGCGATAATCGGGTTCTTGAGCTTCACGCCGCACAGATCGAGGGAAAGATCAGCCACGCAGACACACCTCCTTCGCGTCGAACACCGGACCGTCCTTGCAGACGCGCTTGTAAACCCAGCCGCCGTCCGGCTGCGCAATCTTCACGTTGCACCCGAGACACGCGCCAATGCCGCAGCCCATCCGCTCCTCCAGCGAGAGCTGGCACGGCACGTCGTGCTTTGCGCAGAGCGCCTGCACCGCCGCCAGCATCGGCGTCGGCCCGCAGGCCATGACCATATCCGGTTTGCGCGCCAGAATCGCCGCTTCCAGCGGTTTGGTCACCAGCGCGCGCTCGCCCAGCGAGCCATCGTCGCTGACCGCCGTGACCGCGCAGGGGGCCTGCGTCATGCCGTAAGCGTGTGCCGCCGTGCGGAAGCCGAAGAACGCGCGGCTCTCCTTCGTCGCGAACGCGTCCATCGCGCAGCAGATCGGCGCAACGCCCACGCCGCCGCCGACAAAGTAGACGCATGCCGCGCCCCTGCCGTCAAAGCCCGTGCCCAGCGGGCCGAGCACGCGGATCGTCTCCCCCTGCTTGCAAGCGCAGAGCATCTGCGTTCCCGCGCCCTTGGGCTGAATCGCCAGCGTCAGTGTGCCCGCCGCCGCATCCGCCGCCATCAGGCTGATGGGGCGGCGCAGCACGTGGCCGCTGTCCGGCACGAGCATGTGGATAAACTGCCCGGCCTTGGCCTGCGCCGCGATTTCCGGCGCGGAAAGGATGATGCGCACCAGATCCTGCGCCAGCGGCTCGCAGGCCAGGACGCGCGCGGCTGAATCCTGCATGTCCACGCCTCCCTTTACTGAATCGCCTTGCCGACGGCCGCGAGGCTGCCCGCAAGGTCTTCCTTCATGCGCAGCGCCTCGTCGCGCGCGGCCGCGTCGAACGCCATGCCCTCGCGCTTCTTCCACGCGCAGAGGATCGAGCGGGACGCGTTGACAATCGCGCCGTTGCCATTCGCGTCGAAGCAGCCCGCGATATCCGTGCCCTTCGCGCCCTGCGCGCCGTAGCCCGGCACGAGGAAGAACGCATGCGGCATGCGCGCGCGCAGTTCGACGCCCTGCTGTGGATAGGTCGCGCCGACGACCGCGCCGACGGCGGAATAGCCGCTCTCGCCGCGCGTCTCCTCGCCCCATTCCTCGACCAGATCGGCGACCGCCTGATACAGCGTCCGCCCATCTTCAAAGCGCAGATCCTGAAGCTGGCCGGAGGAAGGGTTGCTCGTCTTGACCAGCACGAACACGCCCGTTCCGTTCTCGCGGCAGGCGTCGGTAAACGGCTTGATACCGTCCACGCCGAGGTACGGGTTGATGGTCGCGATATCCGCGCCGAACGCGGCCTGCGCGCCGTCCGGCATATCCGTCTTGCCGACGTAAGCGTTGGCATAGCAAGCGGCAGTCGCGCCGATGTCGTTGCGCTTCACGTCCGCCATGACGATCAGCCCCTTCTCGTGCGCGTAACGGATGGTCTTTTCGTAGACCTCCATGCCCGCCGGGCCGTACATCTCGTAGTATGCCACCTGCACCTTGACCGCCGGAACGATGTCGCAGAGCGCGTCAATCAGGCGCACGTTATAGGCGTAAACGGCCTTCGCCGCATCCTCGAAGGAATGGATGCCCGCCGGCAGAACCTCTTTCACAAAGCTCTCCGGCAGATATTCGATGCGGGTATCCAGCCCCGCGACGGTCGGGTTCTTGAGTTCAGAAATGCGGGCCGCAAGCTTTTCCATGATATTCATTGTTTTTTCTCCTTTATTCAGCCTGATAGGCAGTCTTGCCGCCCACCAGCGTCAGCTCGATTTCACCAAAGTAGCGCTTGCCGTCAAACGGCGTGTTCTTGCCGCGGGAAAGGAACTTGCTCGCATCCACGACGACTTCCTTGTCCGGGTCGAAGACCACCACGTCCGCCGCGCTGCCGACGGAAAGACTGCCGCCCGCCACGCCCAGCAGCTCCGCCGGGCGGACGCTCATCCGCTCGATCAAATCGGAAAGCGTCATTTTGCCGGATTTCACCAGCATGCTGTTGCTGATGCAGAAGGCCGTCTCAAACCCGCTGATGCCGCTCGCCGCCAGATGGAATTCGCAACGCTTCTCGTCCTCGTGGTGCGGCGCGTGGTCGGTCGCAATCACGTCGATGGTGCCGTCGCAGAGGCCCTCGATGCAGGCCTGCCTGTCCGCTTCCTCGCGAAGCGGCGGATTCACGCGGCAGCGGCTGTCATAACCGATCACCCATTCGTCCGTCGCGCCGATGTAGTGCGGCGTGGTTTCCGCCGTCACGCGAACGCCGCGCGCCTTCGCCTCGCGCACCAGCTGCACGCCGCCGCGCGTGGAGACGTGGCACAGGTGAATCCGCTTCCCCTCCGCTTCCGCAACCAGAATGTCGCGGGCGATCATCACTTCTTCCGCCGCGCGCGTGATGCCCGGCAGACCCAGCTTTGTGGAGATGAAGCCCTCGTTCATCACGCCGTCGCCGACGAGGTTCTTATCCTCGCTGTGGCTCATGATGAACAGGCCGAAATGGTCGGCATACTGCATCGCCAGCCGGAACAGGTTCGAATTCGCCACCGGCTGCCCGTCGTCGGAAATCGCGATGATGCCAGCTTCCTTCATCCGGCCGATTTCCGCCATTTCCGCACCGTTCAAGCCCTTGGAAACCGCGCCGACCGGATAGACGTGTACGCCGCTGCCCTGCGTCTCGGCCTTTTCGATGATGTAGCGCGTCACCGCCGCGTTGTCGTTGACCGGCTTCGTGTTGGGCATGCAGCAGACCGCCGTAAAGCCGCCGTGCGCCGCGGCACGCGTGCCGGAGATGATGTCTTCCTTATATTCCTGACCGGGGTCGCGCAGATGGCAGTGCATATCGATGAAGCCCGGCGCGACAACCCTGCCCGCCGCGTCGTAAACCTTCGCGCCCTCGGCCGAGAGATTTTCGCCGATTGCCGCAATTTTTCCGTCCTCAATCAGCACATCCGCAACCCGATCCACACCGTTGGCCGGGTCGATCACACGGCCGCCGCGAATCAAAACCTTTTCCATCACGCATTCTCCCTTCTGGTGAGCATGTAGAGCAGCGCCATGCGCACGGCCACGCCGCTTTCAACCTGCTGAGTGATGACCGATTGGCCGCAGTCCGCGACGCTTGAGGCAATTTCCACGCCGCGGTTCATCGGGCCGGGGTGCATGACCAGCGCGTTCTTCTTCGCCAGCGCCAGCCTGTCCGGCGTGATCTCCCAATGGTCGCAGTATTCCGCGACGGAGGGGAACAGCCCCTTCTGCTGGCGTTCGCGCTGAATGCGCAGGCCCATCACCACGTCCGCGTTTTCGCAGGCGTCCTCGATCGTCGGGGCGACGGTGCAGCCCAGCTCCTCAATGCGCGTGGGGATGAGCGTCGGCGGCGCACAAAGCACCACGTTCGCGCCCATCGTCGTCAGGCCGTAGATGTTGCTGCGCGCCACGCGGGAGTGCATCACGTCGCCGCAGATGGCGATTTTCGCGCCCTCCAGCCCGCCGAGGTGCTCCCGCATGGTCAGCATATCCAGCAGCGCCTGCGTCGGATGCTCGTTCATGCCGTCGCCCGCGTTGATGACGCTTGCGCGGACATGCTTCGCCAGCAGCGTCGGCGCGCCGCTCATCGGATGGCGGATGATGATGACGTCCGTGCCCATCTGATCGAGGGTCACGCCGGTATCGATGAGCGTTTCACCCTTGGCCACGCTCGACGCGCTGGCAGAGATGTTCGCCGCCGCGGCGGACATGTATTTGCTCGCCAGCTCGAAGGACATGCGCGTGCGCGTGGAATTCTCATAAAACAGCGTCACGATGGATTTGCCCTGCAAATGCGCCGTCTTTTTGTTGTTCGAACGGACAACCTGACGCATCATCAGCGCCGTATCGAGAATGGAGGTGATCTCCTCGCGGCTCACGCCGTCAAGGCCCAGCAAATCTTTGCGCTTCATGCTCACTCGCTCCTTTTGTCATACAAGACGACGCTCATGTCGCCGTCAAATTCCGGCACACGCACGCCGACCAGCTCGTTTTTGCTCGTCGGCAGGTTTTTGCCAACGTAGTCCGCGCGAATCGGCAGTTCCCGGTGACCGCGATCCACCATCACCGCCAGCTGGATGCAGCTCGGCCGCCCCATGTCGCAGATTGCGTCCATCGCGGCGCGCGCCGTCCGGCCGGAGAAGAGCACGTCGTCCACCATCACGATGCGCGCATCCTGCACCTGAAACGGCAGGTCGGTCGCGTTGACGACCGGGTGCTCGGAGAGGATGGAGAGGTCGTCGCGGTAGAACGTGATATCCAGCACGCCCAGCGGCAGCTTCACGCCCTCCACCTGCTCGATCATCTCTTGCAGCATCTTCGCCAGCGTCACGCCCCGGCGCTGAATGCCGACCAGCTTGAGGTTTTCCACGCCGTCGTTATTTTCGATAATTTCGTGCGCAATGCGCCGAAGCGCGCGCTTCATGGCGTTTTCATCCATGATGTCGGCTTTGAATTTGAGCTTTGAGGTATCCATCTGCATCCTCCTCAGCCTTTGAGCATAAAAAATGCCCCGTTCCGGAGTTCGGAACAGGGCAAACAAAGGGATCGACTTTCCCTTTTACCTCACATTTGCCGCCTTGCCGACCTCACGGGATCGAATTAAAGGCTTATTTTCTTATCTCTGTGATTGTATCACCTTTTGGGGCGTTCGTCAATTCCTGATTTTATCCTTTTGCTCCAAAATCGCCTTCAAATCCCCCTCCGGCGTATCCGTCGGATGAAGATGAAACGTCTTCACCAGCGTATCCAGCACGCCCGGCGAAACAAACGCGGGCAGGGTCGGCCCCAGGTAGATGTTTTGAATGCCCAGCGCGAGCAGCGTCAGCAGGATGCACACCGCCTTCTGCTCATACCACGACAGCACGAGCGTCAGCGGCAGGTCGTTCACGCCGCAGCCAAACGCCTGAGCCAGCGCCAGCGCAATTTCAATCGCGCTGTATGCGTCATTACACTGTCCGCAATCCAGAATTCTCGGAATACCCTCGATTTCGCCCAAATCCAGATCGTTGATGCGATATTTGCCGCAGGCCAGCGTCAGGATGAGCGTATCCGGCGGCGTGAGCTTGGCAAAATCGGTGTAATAGCTCCGCCCCGGCGCGGCGCCGTCACAGCCGCCGATGAGAAAGAAGTGCTGAATCTTCCCTTCCTTCGCCAGCCGGACGATCTTCTCCGCCTGCGCAAGCACCGCGTTGCGCGCGAAACCCGTCGTCACCGTGCTTCCGCCGTTCATCCCCGTCATGTGCCTGTCTTCATCATATCCGCCGCACGCCAGCGCCTTTTCGATCACGGGCGTGAAATCCTTGTCCTCGCCGATGTGTACCAGCTCCGGATACGAGACAACCGACGTGGTAAACACCCGGTCGCTGTAACTCTGCCGAACGGGCATCAGGCAGTTCGTCGTAAACAGAATCGGCGCCGGGATGTTGTGGAATTCGGATTGCTGGTTCTGCCAGCCCGTGCCGAAGTTGCCCTTGAGCTGGGGATAGGCTTTCAGCTTGGGATAGCCGTGAGCAGGCAGCATTTCGCTGTGGGTATACACATTGACGCCTTTCCCCTTCGTCTGCTCCAGCAGCAGCTTGAGATCATGCAGATCGTGGCCGCTCACAACGATAAACGGCCCTTTTTCAATGGTCAGCGGCACCTTGGTCGGCACGGGGTCGCCGTAAGCCTCGGTATGCGCCGCATCAAGCAGCTTCATACATTTCAAATTGATTTCGCCTGTTTTAAGCACCAGCGCAAGCAGCTCGCCGGGCGTTTTTTCCGCCCCGATGGCCGCCAGCGCTTCATAAAAGAAGCCGTTCACCTGTTCGTCCGTCCTGCCCAAGACGCGCGCATGGTACGCATAGGCCGCCATACCCTTGAGGCCGAACAAAATCAGCGACTTGAGCGAACGAATATCCTCGTCCGCCTCCCAAAGCCTGCGCAAATCGCCGTTTTCCGCCTTTTGGGGGGCAAGGCGTTCTTTTTCCGCCTCAATCTCTTTTTTCAGCCTTTCAATCGTCTCGTTGTTAAAATTCACATTTGTGATCGTCGTAAACAGCCCTTTGAGCATCAGCTCGTCCGTCCGTGTCGTGGTTTTTCCCGCCTTTGCCGCCCTCGCCAAACCGATGAGCGCGCCGATCAGCGCATCCTGCGCGTTGGCCGTGTCCGCCCTTTTGCCGCAAACGCCCACTCTGCCCTCGCAGCCCGTGTTGTGGGCCGTCTGCTGGCATTGAAAGCAAAACATTTCCTTCATGTTTTCCCTCCCGCCTTGTTCTGTCAACACATAGTCTGCCAAAATGAGACCGGTTTATGCACAAACCCGTTTTCAACCGCCAAAACCTTTCACGCTATCCCCTGTCATCATCATTTTTTATCATCTCTCGCCCCGTTGCTTTTCCCCTCCCCGTGTGCTACACTGAATTCAATATGAACGAAAGAGTGTGACATCATGCAAAAGCAGCATCATGCGCGAAGCACGTTTTCCGGCAAGATCGGGTTTGTGCTCTCCGCAGCCGGCGCCTCCGTGGGCCTGGGCAACATCTGGCGTTTCCCCTATCTGGCGGCCAAATACGGCGGCGGTATCTTCCTGCTGATCTATATTCTTCTGGCTCTGACCTTCGGCTACACGATGATCGTTGCGGAAACCTCGATCGGCCGCATGACGGGCAAAAGCCCGGTCGGCGCGTTCCGTTCCTTCGGCCGGTCGCGCTGGCTGTCGGCAGGCGGCTGGCTCAACGCCATCATCCCGATGCTCATCGTGCCGTATTACTCGGTTATCGGCGGCTGGGTGATCAAGTACCTGCTGGAATATCTGCTGGGCAACGGCCACGCGCTCGCGGGCGACGGCTATTTCTCCGCATTCATTTCCGACGGCCTGTCCACCGAGCTTTGCTTCGTCGTCTTCGCGGCCATCACGCTGCTGATCATCTATGCAGGCGTGCGCAACGGCATCGAGCGCGTCTCCAAGCTGATGATGCCGATTCTGGTCGTGCTCTCCTTGCTGATTGCGGGCTATTCCGTCACGCAGCCGGGCGCGCTGGCGGGCGTGAAGTATTTCCTCGTGCCGAACTTCGAAAACTTCTCGTGGATGACCGTCGTCACCGCGATGGGACAGATGTTTTATTCGCTCTCCATCGCGATGGGCATTCTGATCACTTTCGGCTCCTATATGAAAAAAGACGTCTCCATCGAAGGCTCGACAGAGACGGTGGAAATTTTTGATACCGCCATCGCCGTGATGGCCGGATTGATGATCATTCCCGCGATTTTCGCTTTCTCCGGCGGCGACCCGAACACGCTGCAAGCCGGCCCTTCGCTGATGTTCATCACCATTCCGAAGGTGTTTGACAGCATGGGGCTGGGCACGGCGGTCGGCATTCTGTTCTTCGTGCTGGTGCTGTTCGCGGCGATGACCAGCTCCATTGCGCTGACGGAAAGCGCCGTTTCCACCTTCCAGGACGAGCTGGGCTGGAGCCGGCACAAAGCGACGCTGCTGATGGGCGTGATGATGATGCTGCTGGGCAGTCTCTCCTCGCTGAGCTACGGCCCGCTTGCAAACGTGACGATTCTGGGCATGCAGCTGTTGGATTTCTTCGATTTTCTGACCAACTCGGTCATGATGCCGATTGCCGCGATTGCGGTGTGCCTGCTGGTTTCCCGCGTCGCCGGGGTCAGCGCCATTGAGCAGGAAGTCTGCCACGGCGAAGAACGCTTCCGCCGCAAGCGCGTGTTCAATCTGATGATCCGCTGCCTCTGCCCGCTGTTCGCGGCCATCATCCTCATCAGCTCGGTTGCCAACGCGTTCGGATGGATCAGCATGTAACACATTATGCCAAACAGCCCGCGCAGGTTAAGTCCCGCGCGGGCTGTTTGGTAAATTACTTGATGAATTTCAGATTATTGATTTCCCGTCCAACATTATCGGTGACGTTAGCGAGAACCGTACCGATTTCACCGCTCAGCTTGTCGATCTTCTCATTCAGTTCAACACGAAGTGCTTTTTGGCCTTCTTCAAGGGCCTTTTGCCTTTCTTCAAGTGCAGAAAGTCGGTCATTTGTTACCTTCTGGCCTTCTTCAAGAGCCTTTTGACCTTCTTCAAGAGCCTTTTGGCCTTCTTTGAGTTCTTTAAGCTCATCAAGAATCGCCTGCAAAATCTTTTCATTCTCCATGACCCTGTACCTCCGTCTGTTATGATTCAGTATACCCGCATCCCGTCTTCTTGTCAAGCGGCGCTCCTCACCGCTTCAGGCTCTGCATCAGGTCGCCGATCATCTTATTCAGGCTGTACGCATCCACGGGCTTGGAGATATGCGCATTCATGCCCGCATCGATGGATTTCTGCACATCTTCGGAGAAAGCGTTCGCCGTCATCGCGACAATCGGAATGGTCTTTGCGTCGGGATGAATGCCCGCGCGGATGGCGCGCGTGGCTTCGTATCCGTCCATCACCGGCATCTGAATATCCATCAGAATCAAAT
>CAKTXH010000062.1 GCA_934630975.1 uncultured Clostridia bacterium
TTAGAAGAGTTACCGGTGTTATTAGAAGAGTTACCGGTGTTGGAAGATGAATAAGAAAGACGGTCAGAAAAACCACTAGAAATCATAAACCCTGTTTTTCCATCAACCTGAACGTGATACCAGTTTTCTGATAGCCCCAGAACTTGAACCGATGTTCCGTTGGAATACAAACCTAATATTGTAGAATTCTTCGAGGGATTTTCTCGCAAATTGAGTCCAGTGCCAGATGAATTCCGAATGGTTACTGTTGGCATAGCGGATGCGACACTGTTGATTCCTGCATTCAGCAAAAGATAACGTGCTTTCATATAACCTTCGAGGTTTCCAATACGCACACGAATCCATCCGTTGCTTTGATCCGAAAGCAATTCGACAACACAACCATTATAGTATTTGCCCAGTGAAGAAGCACTGGTCTTTGGCTCCTTTCGAAGATTTAGCCGATCGGAAGGATTAGCATTATTCACGATGCCTATCCGATAGCCGTCATAATAGTAGCCAGATAACTGTTTGAACGCTGCAGGATTATGCCGAATGTATCCCGTGCAATCACCAACACGCATATGCCACCATTCGTCAGTGAAACCCAACAGCTCGACTTGTACGCCGCTCGCATAACGAATGGGTAACTCCGTACCAAAATCATTCGGCAGGGCACGCAGGCTCCATTGACTGGAAGTAGATTGATATTGGGGAATAGCCGATGCCACGGTTTGAGCATCTTGACCGAAAGCGAGATACTGCGTGGACATGTAGCCCTGTGCAATTCCTTCGCCGTTGCCGATAGTTACATGTACCCAACCATTTTGCAGATTTTGATCGATTTGCACCACAACGCCGTTGTAGTATTTGCCCAGCGATGCAGCTGCCTCTGACGGTTGTTCGCGCAGGTTTAATCGAGCCTGTGGGTTTGGATTGCTGACAACGGCGGTTTCCCAGAGAGAAGGTTCTTCGTCAGCGATGGCGCCGTTAAGGAAAAAACAAAACGCAAAAATCAGACTAAGGGGCACCAAAGCATACCAGATTAACCTGCAAGGAGGACGTGAAAAAGCACTTTGTTTCATGTTCTTTTCTCCTTTTCATTTTTGACAGTGGCAGTTTCTCCTATTCGCCATACCAAACAATTCGAGGTGACTAAATCAAATTCCTTGTTTAGTCGATAATAATTGGCCCCCCCTCCATAGTTTGCTTCCATATCTCAGCAGATTGAGCAAGGTTGCATACTAAATGCTTGGTTCCAATTAATTAACGAAGCTCATTGCGTATTTCTTCCTTGTAAGTCTTAAAATGGAGTGAAATTTTTTATGATGTAGGAAAAGTTTTCTATCATGCGATTCACTAGGGAACCCGGTTGCATCATTTTGTTTCCTTTCAAAAAGGATATAAGAGGAAGCGACCAGCACTAATGTGTTGATCGCAAAAGAACGTTTGTCGGATTTTCAAACGTGATTATTTGATTTCGCTTTCCGCAAGGAACCTATCGAAATCGCTTTGAAACAGCTTATCTGCCCAGCGGCGCGCAGGTGACGCTGACACTCGACGGTACGTTCGTCAAACCGACCGAACCGATTGCCATTATTCTCAACGAGCGCATGAAGCTGCCCTTGTACTGTTTGAAAACGCTTGCAGTTCCTCAATCCGTTTTTTCGTTTTTGACCCGTGCCTCTTTAAACCGCGTGTATTCGGATATGTCCTCAATCCGCTCCAGAATGCCATCCTTGAGCCAATACACCTCGTCGCAGAGCAGGCGGATGTCCTCCTCGTGGTGGCTGGCGACGAGGATGATTTTCCCCCTCTCCTTTTGCACCTTGAGGATGTCGTAAACCGTTTTTACGCCTTCGTAATCCAGTCCATTCAGCGGTTCATCGAGGAGCAAAATCGCGGGATCTTCCATAATCGCTTGGGCAATCGCCAGCCGCTGGCGCATGCCCAGGGAATAATACCGCACTTTTTTTCGGTTGTCTGGCGAAAGACCTACGGACGTCATGAGGCTGGCGATTGCTTTTTTGTCGGCTTTTTTTGTGATGTCCGCCAGGGCGACGAGATTGCTCAGACCGCTGAGTGAATCATTGAATCCCGCGCCGTCAATCACAACGCCGCAGTACGGGCGCGCCTTTTGGGCCGGGTCGTCCAGCTGGATTTCAATACGCCCGGACGTCGTGGGCATCAGGCCGCTCATGCATTTGAACAGCACGGTTTTCCCACAACCGTTTTGCCCGACAATCCCGTAGATCCGGCCCGGAGAAAAGCAGGCATTCTGCGCTTTGATTACATTCTTCTTGCCAAAGGACTTGCTCATTTCATGAAGGATGATTTGGTTCATGATGATTACTCCTTCTTATTCAGATAGCCCAACCGGCGTTCTACGGGGAAAAGCAGGCATCCGGCGGTGACCGCAGCACAAATGAAAAGCGCGGCCGCAACGATTCGTCCTTTTGAGGGGTAATACAGGTTGGTGTGATGCGCGTCAATGATGTTCAGGCGCGTATAGGACAACGGCGAATACAGATACATTTTGTAGCCGAAGCCCATCTCGTCAATCGCCATGTCAAACCCGCCCCAGGCGCACAGGCTTATGAGCAGCACTTTTTTTGCGGGCAACAGCATGGCCGCAAACAGCAAGAGCAGGCCCATGCTGGTAAAGACGAGCAACAGCAGGCACAGATTGACCGCGAAGGCTGAAAACGGCGTGTAGTTTGCAATCACATTCCCCGGAGCATCCATATACAGGTCCTCAATGTACTGCCCGTGCGCGTAGGAATAATGGATTCGGTCCCAGACGTTGGGATTGAAATCCGTACAGCCGCCTAAAATGCAGAAAAGCGCAAAGAGCACGGCAAAATAAAGCAGCGTGACCTTCAACAGCGCAATGACGCGCACGGACATGATCGTCCACCGTTTGGAACGCACAACCTCATAGATGTTGGCAGCGGAAAAGTAGGGGACATCGCTGATCAACAGGATATAGCCCACAAAACAGACGAGCAGGATTTTCGCATTGCTCATGGCGCAGGCAAACGTGCCCCACGCATTCAAAACGGCCCCGTATCGGCTTGTGTACACATATCCCTGACTCAGATAGGGACCTGCGTACGCGACAATCAACAGCAGAATGAACACGGACCGCATTTTCATGACCATGTCCCTGAGCAGATGATTGGAACGCCTGTTAAGACTCACGGCAGTTCCTCCTTCCCCGATAGATGAATGCCAGGTAGCACAAAAAGCTCATCGACCCGAAGGTCACCAGCGGATAAAGCAGCGCCTGCTGCCACGTTTCATAGTAATACATGGCAAACATTTGCCCTGAAAGCGAATACAGGTGAAGGTTGGGGGCAGCATAGTCCATCGCGTACAAAAAGAGAATGGGAAAAATGTAAATCGCATACGTGTTGTCCACCCATGCGGAGACGGTCAGGGCCAGAACGCCCCAAAAAACGCCGGAAATCCCGATGAGCAGCGTATAAAATCCGAAGTACGCAAACCAGTTTTCCGCCTGGGCGACAGTTTCCAGGAACGGCATGATGAGGCCGCCGATCTCTTCCAGCTCATAGGAAAGGACGGCGTGAGGGAAACACACGGGAATCAGGCCAAGAAACAGGAGCGTGCCCACCGCCATGACGGCAAAACCGGAGACGGCGGTGCGGACAAACAGGGTGTTCAAATACCTGAAAACCGAGCACCGCTGCAAGATCATGTAGTCCAAATGGTTCTTTCTGTTTTCCCGGTATCGCAGGGCGTAGGGAAACGCGGCGCAAACCGGGAACAGATAAATGAAGGAGCTGAAAAGCGTGGACGCGCCGAATACATAGAGAAAGCTTTTCGCGCCCCACCAGACCAGATCGCCGAGAACATAGATCCCGCAGCACAGGAGCGCCCCCTCGGCAAAGCGCAGCGTCAGGAAGGTCTCTTTCAAAAACACGCAGATTCGATGCGGCACATTCCGCCGTGCCGGCGCGGCCGCTGTTTTGGCCTTTTCGCTTCGGTTCACCAGATCACTTCCGTTCCATCCAGCGCGTGAATCATCATCGCCGGTTGATCGCAGCTCCACGCCGTGTAGATGCTCCAGACGGGGTAAAAATGATACGTCGGGGAAAACACGCCTGCCGTGTAGCGATGCCAGACATCGTACTCGAGCAGTATGCCGGTGATTTCCGTCATCCCCTCTTCGAGGACCAGCATCTGATTGAGATATTGCTCATACTGCGCCAGCGCCTGCTCCGGCGGGATGGGTTCGCCGCCCCGCTGCTTTTGCGGCGCCTTAAACCGGCAATCGCCCGCGTCGATCTCCATGATCTGCTGCTGCGTCATGCGCACGCGGATGGATGTCCGGCAATCGTTGAGGCTGGCGTCGCTGGTTCCCATGCTGGCCGCCTTTAAGCGCATGCCGTTCAGATACGTGGGCATTTGAATCTCCAGTATCGCGTCCGCTTCCTCAAACGTATGGGGTTCTTGGTCGAACTGTAACCGGTCGTACTCACTTTGCATCGCAAAGACGTCCCAGTAGGCAACTGCCTCCGGCTCCCCGAACGCAACGCCCATACTCTCCAGGATGGCAAACGCCTCCTCTACCCGCGCCCCAAAGTCCGTCTGCGCAATCAGGGGGATTTCCCGCCAGGGGAGTTGATATCCGCGATATACGTCTGTATATGTATCATGGAGCCCGGATATCCACGCGCCCGCCCGGTCAAACTGATCCAGCTTCTCCAGATCCGCCCCATAGCGCAAGCACGCAGGCGAAAAATGCACGTCTTTTGTGCCAATGATGTACGAATGGGTGTACTCCCTGTTGATGTGTTTTTCCTCCATCGCCTCGCCCGCGTGGCCCAACAGGGCATAGATCCGTTCGGCGTCCTCGCGCACGCCGGTATATCCTTCGGCGGTCAGCTCATACACCGGCTCCTCGGGAACCGGGGAAACCACGGCCGTGCCCGCGTAGCGCGTGCCGTGCACATCCAGCGTGTAGTCAAAGGGCTGAACCTCCAAAGGAATGCACGATTGCGCCAAGCCACAGGCGGCCCCTGCCAGCAGGAGCAGGATCATCATCAGCCCTTTCGCCATGAATGTCATGAAATTGCGCCCCCTTTCCTGTGCAAAACGGAGCAGGACGGCTTGTCCTGCCCCGTCCTTGTGTTACGGATTCCAGTTGCCACTCACAGAGGCAGTGGAGACGGGAGAGTTCGAGCGATGGGCAATGCGGAGCACGTAATCATACCCGTTGCGAAGCAGCGCGTTTCCATATCCGTCCATGCGCGTGGGCAGGGTAAAACTGCCTGCTCCGGTAAACGGTCGGGTTTCAGACGCATTCACGCCATCCGGCTTGCGGACGGTTGCCTGGAAGATGGCGCGGCTGGAGGATGCATAGGTCGCGCTGCCACTGGCCGCTGACCCGGTTCCCGTGGTTTTCTTGGCAGAGCCGGCGTTAGCGCCAACACCCTGGTTCAGAGAAACTGTGGAGAAAGAAGCCGCCATTGCCGCGCAGCTCAGAGAGAACAGCATCGTTACAACGAGGAAAATACAAACCATCTTTTTCATGAATAATCCTCCCTGCTTTTGTTTTTTACTAAAACCATCCATCGTACGACAATGTTTTCAAAACTTGCATCCGTTTTTGTGAGAAATCATTGCGGCATCGGAAAACCTTCCGCAAAGCGAACATGGTTCAAGGGAATTCCCTCCTTTGACTTATCACACCATGAATTCATCAATACACGCTGGAGCTGCTGTAGCTCTTGACCGTATCGACCTTGTTCCCTTCGCTGTCATAAATCGTTGCAACGGCATAAGCGCGGTATTCCGTACCCTTTTGCGCTGTGCAGGAAGCGCTTGCTTCCCGGCCACCGCTTCCCGAAGCCTTGGTCGTCCATCTGCTCCCGCTCTTGGCCTGCACATAGACGGTTGTACTTGCGGTACACCCTGCTTCGAGTTTGGCTACTCTACCGTCACTAATAGCCTTGCCATTTGAAAATCTCAGTATAGCTTGAACATTGTTTCCACTTTCCGCAAAGGGGATGATTTCTTCAGAGTAGGCAGCAGGCAGGTAGAGCGCCAGGAGCAAAGCCATGCACAGGATACTTGCTGCGACTTGATGCATTTTCATGGGAAAAACCTCCTCAATTGCTTCTCACTATATAAGACAACTGAGGAGACACAAACGGGACAAACTTTTTTCAATTTTTGAGTATTTTTTTGACGCTGCGGGCGATTTTGATCGTTTCCTCCTTGGGTATCCCACTGGTATCCACGCTGAACCACTTTTCCCCGTTGTCCCATGCGATACCGACGTAGTAATCCGCTTCATTTTCCGGATGCTCGGTCTCAATCACGACAGCGGTCTGCCCGTTGATGTCCATATACGAGATGACCGCGCCTTCAATTCCGTTAACTTGTGTAGAATTCTCTCCCATTTCGCTGAAATTGATCACTCGTTCGCCCGATTCGGAAGTGTACTCGATGCATGGATATCCAGGAATATAACTCTTCCACGTCACCTCAAGACCCTCCGGCAGGTACGACGGGAAGTACTCACCCGGCCAGTCCGCCGGCACGTTAAACGCGGCGCCCTCGTCTTCCACCAGATTCATCTGCATGACGCCCTCATCCCAGTCGATACGGATGAGCAGCTTCATCACCGCTGAGCGGATGAATTCCACGTTCGCTATTGCAAAGGGTGTGACCACAGCGACAGCCAGCACCACGCAGGCCGCAATTTCTACAACCCGCGGCACGATCCGCCGCAGGCGGGCGCTCCGGCTTCTGCGCCGCACAGCGCGTTCCTCCCGGTCAATCTGCGCCCGCATCCGCCTCAAAAGCCGCTCTGCCCGCTCCTGTTCCTGCGGCGTCTCTGGCGTTTCGCTCTGCGCCATCCATTCCTGTGCCCACAGCGCGGCCTCCTGCGCGAAGGCCAGGCGGATCATCTGATCCAGATGCGCGTCCTGAATCTCCGGAAAATTCAAACGATTCTCATTCATCGTCCTTCTCCTCCTGATAGACCTTCTGCCGGATTCGCTCCCGCCCCCGATGGATGTACCGCCGGACGCTGTCCACGCTGATGCCCATCAACTGCGCAATCTCCGCATCCGTCCTGTCTAGGTCAAACTTGAGCTGAATCGCCATGCACTCGCGCTCGGGCAATTCGCGGATGGCCATGCGCACCCGATCCAGTTCTTCGGACAGGACGATCTTTCCTTCCGTGTTGTCCCTGCCGGGTACCTGGCAGATGACCGCGTCCGGCATGTGCAGGAACTGGCTGTTCATTCGCTGATGTTTTTTCAGGTAGTTGAGCGACGTGTTTCGAACTGTCGAAACGATGTACAGACGCAGCGCATTTTTCTCCATGCCGCGCAGTTTATCGATCTTTTTGTATAAGGCGATGAGGCTATCCGAGACGATCTCGTCCGCGTCCGCGCTTTGCGGCACGATGCCAAAGGCCGTCACCATCATCAGCCTATGATGCTCCACAAAGAGCCACTCCATATAATCCCGGTCCGCTCCCTCCGGCATGACCGCGATTATCAGCGGCAACATCATCCTGTTCGCCCTCCCGTTTTAACGTACATGCGCGGGCTCCCTTTCAAAAAGGAAGCGCACATTCGTCTGCCCGCAAATCCGTATCCATTGTTCCGGTCCAAACACAGCTTACGGCACAGCCCCCTTGCCTATATTCTATCATACTTTGACCATATTACAAATCCTATTTTACATATAGCACGACCGGGGGGACTGTCAGGCTAAGCATGAGCCGCCCTGCAAAAAAGAATAGAAAAAGATGCGAGAAGGTCTTTACCAACTCGCATCTTTTGTTTGTAATTTGAAACTAGACATTCAGCATTTGCTGATAATTCTTCAATTCACTGGAATTGGCCAGCACAAAATGCCCCGGCTCAATTTCAGTAAATTCCGGCGAATGATGCGCATAGTCGTGCATACTCGGATCATACACCAGCAGCTTTTTCCGGCGTTCCGCATGCGGATTGGGCAGTGGGATGGCGGAAAGCAACGCACGCGTATACGGATGAAGCGGATGGCTGTACAACGTTTCGGTATCCGCCAGCTCGACAATCTGCCCCAGATGAACAACTGCGATGCGGTCGCAGATGAAGCGCATCACGCTTAAATCGTGGGAAATAAACAGATAAGTCAACCTGCGCTCGCGCTGGAGCTTGGAGAGCAGATTGAGAACCTGCGCACGAATGGAGACATCCAGCGCGGAAATCGGTTCATCCGCAATCACGAATTCAGGCTGCATGATGAGCGCACGCGCAATGCCGATGCGCTGGCGCTGACCGCCGGAAAATTCATGTGGAAAGCGGCTGGCAAACTCCGGCAGCAGACCTACGTCCGACAGCGCACGCGAAACGGCTTCGCTCACATATTCATGGCTGATATGCTTATGCATCGCGTAAAGTCCCTCGGCAACGATGTATTCCACCTTGGCACGCTCGTTGAGGGAAGCCATCGGATCCTGAAAAATCATCTGAATTTGGGATGTAATTTTCTGATCGAGGGCATGCGGAATTTTGCCGCTGATCCGCTGCCCTTTGAAGCAGATTTCACCCGTAGTGATCGGCTGTATGCGCATGATGGAGCGTCCGATCGTCGTCTTGCCGGAACCGCTTTCGCCGACGACGCCGAACGTTTCGCCCCGATAAATGTCGAAACTGACATCCCGAACGGCGTGGAAGGCATACCGCCCCCGTCCGAACGTCACGCCGATGTTTTTAACGCTGAGCAGCACTTCTTTTTCATGGGTTTCACTCATGAATATACCCTCCCATCTCCGCGATTTTATCCAGACAGGTTGGGCGCTCGATATGCGGCGCACGCGGATCAAGCAGCCATGTCCGCGCCTTGTGGGTCGGCGTTATTTCAAAATACGGCGGACGGTATTCAAAATCAATCTTCAGCGCGTAAGGATTGCGCGGCGCAAACGCATCGCCCCGAACCGGACGGAACAGGTTCGGCGGCGTGCCCGCGATAGCAAAGAGATCCTTGCCGTGTTCGCCGAGCTGCGGCAGAGAGGAAAGCAGCGCCCAAGTATACGGATGACGCGCATCGAAGAAGATTTCGTCGCTTGTGCCAATTTCGACGATATCGCCCGCGTACATGACGGCGATTCTATCTGCAACGTTGGCAACCACGCCGAGGTCATGCGTGATATAGATCAGCGTCAGGCCATATTGCTTTTGCAGATCGCGCAGCAGGTGCAGAATCTGCGCCTGAATGGTGACGTCCAGCGCGGTCGTCGGTTCATCGCAGATGAGGATTTCCGGGTTGCAGGCAATTGCGATTGCGATGACGACGCGTTGGCGCATGCCGCCGGAAAACTCGTGCGGATACTGTTTATAGCGCTTTTCCGGATTGACGATGCCTACATCGCGCAGAATTTCAATGGCACGCTGTTTGGCGGCACGCCCGCGAAGCCCCTGATGCAGCGTCAGCGTTTCGGCAATTTGCTTGCCGACAGACATCAGCGGGGACAGCGCGGTCATCGGGTCTTGAAAGACCATCGCGATGCGCTTACCGCGAATCTTGAGCCATTCCTTTTCGGTGGTATATGCGGCGATGTTTTCGCCGTCAAAGCGGATTGTACCGCTATCAATGCGGCCGTTTCCATCCAGCATGCCCATGAAGGATTTGGTTAAAACGCTTTTGCCCGATCCGCTTTCGCCGACGATGGCAAGGCTTTCGCCCCGATACAGATCGAGCGACGCGCCGCGAATGGCGGTCAGAGTCTGCCCGCGCAGGGAAAAGCGAACCACCAGATCGCGGACGGACAGAATGGGTTCTGCCATAGAGAGCCCTCCCTTACACATGGTTTCGCGGATCGGCAGCATCCGAAAAGGCGTTGCCGATCATGTAAAACGCAATCGTGATGATTGAAATGACGATTGCCGGGAAATACAGCTGATAGACCAGCGAAGCGTTGAGCATCACCTGCTTGCCCTCGTTGATCAGGTTGCCCAGCGACGGGATGGTGACGGGCAGACCCAAGCCGATGTAGGTCAGAAAGACCTCCGTGCCAATCGCGCCGGGGACGGCCAGCGCCATGCGCAGCATGATGACGGAAACCATATAGGGCAGCAGATTGCGTGTGATGATGCGCTGCGTGCTCGTGCCCAAACAGCGGGAAGCAAGGTTATATTCCCGGTCGCGGATGATGACGATCTGGTTGCGGATGAAGCGGGCCATCGAAAACCAGCCTGTCAGGCACATCACAAACGTCACCGTGAACAGCGAGGGGCGCAGCATATAGGCAAAAAGCATGCGGATGATCGTCGTCGGGATGTTGTCAATTACGTTGTAGATTTCGGTGAACAGGCGGTCGAGCTTGCGGACATAGCCCCACAGCGCGCCCATGACGATGCCGATGAGCGCTTCAAAGAAGGCAACCACCACGCCGATGAACAGCGAGGTGCGCGTACCGCTCCACAGCCGGCTCCACAAGTCCTGCCCGATGGCGTTTGTGCCGAACCAGAAGGCGCTGCTGGGCTGCTGGTTTTTGAGCATGAAGCCTGTTTCAGGGTCATTGTTGATCAGGTTGGGGTCGCGCTGACCGGGCAAAAGCGGCTGAATGAAGGTGAACAGCAGCAACAGGAGCAGCAGCCAGAGGAAGAACATCGCCGCCTTGTTTTTGCGGAACGCGCGCAGGGTCGAACCCCAATAGGAATAATTGGAATAGCCGCTGCGCTCGCCCGCGGTCGGGTCATACGAAGCGCGTTCAAAAAGCTCATCCGGCAGTTTGTCGGGATAGGTTTCCAAAAGAGATGCGACAGGCTTGGCTTTTTGAGCTGTGCCGTGTTTGAAAACATGAAGCATCAGCGGCTGCCTCCCTTCTTGTACAGGCTGATTCGGGGATCGCATACGGCCATCGCGATATCGCCCAGCAGCAGACCGAACACGCCCATCACCGCATAGAGCAGCACGACGGCCTGAACCACGGGGTTATCCTGCTTCTGGATGGCGGAAATCAGCAAACCGCCCATGCCCGGAATGGAGAAAAGCGCTTCCACGTAAATAGAGCCGGAAATCGTAAACAGAATGGTGCTGGGCAGATACTGTGCCAGCGGAATAAAGGCGTTTCGCATGACATGGCGGCGCATGATGGCGTTGTTGGGCATGCCCTTGGCGCGAGCCAGCTTGATGTAGTCCCGGTTGAGTTCATCCACCATATAGCGTCGAATCCACATGGCATAGTTCGCGGTCGGTCCGAGTGCCATGCAGACCAACGGGAGGATGTAGCTGACGGGCTTGTTCGCGTTGAACAGCATGGGGAGCGGTGTGGACGCCGTAACAGAAATCTGGATCATCAGATAATAGACAATGGGCGGCACGGCGTTGATGATGACGATATAACCCGTTCCGATCTTATCCCAAAAACCGCCCTTCCGCCGCGCCATCAGAACGCCCAGCGAGCAGCCCAGCAGCAGCGAAATGGCGATGGCGCCAAGACCGAAATTCACGGAATACGGCAGTTTTTTAGCCAGGATCTTGACCACGGGCGTCTTGGGCTGGAGCGTCACCGAACGCCCGAAATCCAGATGCACGAGATCGTCGTAAAAATTCAGCAGCTGCTTATACCATGGGTCAAGCAGCCCCATGTTTTGCAGAATCTTCTGCTTGTTTTCCTCGGTCATGCTGTCCGCACGTCCGCCGAAATAGCCTTCGACCGGCATGAGCCGCATCAGCAGAAAGACTACGGTGACGACGATAAACATCGAAACAATCGCCGAGCTTAAACGTTTCAACAGGTACTTGAACAAGCCTGTCCCTCCCTTGGGTGGCCGATGTCATGGAGAAGCGCCTGCAATCGGACGCTTTTCCATGACACCGGTGCGAAATTTGTTTTTCCGGTGTCAGGATTCCAGTGAAAAAGAAACCTCCTCATCCTGAAAAAGAGGAGGAGGTTCGGGATTGCGGGGGATTTAATTTACTTCAACGCAGCCAGACGGGCGTCACGCTCGGCTTCCCACTCTGCCAGCAGCTCGGCGTACTCATCCATGCCGAACGGCGTTTCGTAAATCCACTGATACTTGTAGCGATTTTCGGACGCGCCAAACGGAGCATACTGCGATTCGAACGGATTGAGATAGCTGGCCACATAGCCGCCGCCATCCATGCAGAACGGGATGACATAGGCCTCGTCAATCAGCCATGCCTCGGCTTCGGCGAGAATGGCGTAGCGCTTCGCCAAATCCTGCTCGGCGAAAGCCGGCTCAACCATGTTGTCGTAAACCAGATCCGTCCAGTAACCGCCCAGCCGATCCTGCCGCGCGTCAGGCGTGTCAGCTGTCGCAGGCTTGCCCAGTCCGTTGCCCATGAAGAGATAAGCGTATTTCTGCGAAACGCGGAACGGATCGGTGAAGGTATACGGATCGGCGTAATCCGGTCCCCAATAGACTTCCATGAAGGAATAGTTTCCGGCGCGGCGGGTGGTATTCAGGTAGTCGTCGTTGGAATAGCCTTCCAGCACGATGTCGATGTAATCGCTGCCCAGCAGCTTTTCGAGCTGCTGCTCCACAACCTGCGCCCGCTGGGTCAAATCCGCTTTGCCGGTGTTATACGGCATATAGAGCTTGACCGGGAAGGTGACGCCTGCGGCGGTCAGCTCTTCGACAGCCTTCGCCTTGTATTCGAGCGCAAGATCGGCGTTGTAGGAATCCGTGTTGGAAATCGCCGCAAGGCTTCCGGTCTGCGTATATTCGCCCGCGCCGGTCGCAAAGCCCGGAGGCGTAATCGTGTTGATCATCAGGCTGCGTGCGGAAGTTTCATCAGAAACCTTGGTCATCATCGCGGCGACGCGATCCAGCGCATGGAAGATGGATTTGCGGAAGTTCTTGTTCTGCGCCGCGAGGAAATAATTCTCCGGGTCGTATTCCTCCGGATAGGTGTAGCTGCCGTCAGCCGCCTTGATGTAGTAGTTGAACGCATACCAGTAAGAATAGTTGAACGCCGCGCGGCCGGGACGGATCATTTGGGAAAGCTCCGGATCATCCAGCCACGTCTGCGCCTCGGAGGCCGTCAGCGAAGCCGTCATGATCTCGCCGCGCTTGAACAGCTCCGCGCCGAGCGTCGAGGCTTCCGAATTGAACGTTTCGTTCAGTTCTTCGATGTGGATGTTGTCGATATCCCAATAGGTCGGGTTACGCTTGAGCACGCGATAGGCGCTCGGCTCCCAATCGGTCAGGATGTACGCGCCGCAATACAGATACGTGTAGTTGCTCGTGCCAAAATCCTCGCCCATCTCTTCGCCAAATTCGCGGTTGCACGGCATAAAGCAGACGTAGGAAAGCATGGATTCAAAGTAGGCGACCGGCTGTTCGAGCGTATATTCGAGCGTGTAATCGTCAATTGCCTTGACGCCGACCTCCGACCAATCACATTCGCCGTTGAAATACGCTTCGGCGTTTTTGATGACGTAGAGAATGTCGCTCGTCTTGGAAACCTGCGTCAGCGAACTGTCCAGAATGCGGCTGGCGGAATACACAAAGTCATCCGCCACCACATCCGCGCCGTATTCTTCCATATCCGCGGTCATCCACTTGACGTCCTTGCGCAGATGGAACGTCCAAGTCAAGCCGTCCTCACTGCATTCCCAGCTTTCCGCCAGACAGGGCTGAAGGATACCGTAATTGTCGTATTCCACCAGCGTATCAATGAAATTGGCGCACATTTCGGAACTGGATTCATACATGTAATTCAGAGAAGGCCAATCGCTGCTGTATACGTCATAATAGATTTGTTCAGCGGCTTTGGGCTTATCGGTTTCGGCAAGCGCGGGGATGCTCGAAACCAGCAGAGCGGCCGTCAGCAAAGATGTGATCAGTTTCTTCATCAGAAAATACCTCCCTTTCCGGCTTTGAAACAAGAGAGAATGAATGACGAGAAAACATTCGATTCTCTTTTGCGAAGAAATATACCAGAAACGAAAGATAATTGCAATATGCAATTCAAATAAATTCATTTAAGAAATTATTTTTATGTTTTTTCCAACGATTTTGAACAAAAAACGAAATCCCCCGTTGTTTTTACAAATATTTGCCGATTATTGAAGAAGCGACGGAAATAAAACACAGCAATCATTTTAGCTCAAACAAAATGAGCTTGCGCCGCAGGAGCAGGGAAAGCCCGAAACCACGCAGAAATACAGGGATGTCCTCAAGACGCTTTCCGTCAAGAAA
>CAKTXH010000063.1 GCA_934630975.1 uncultured Clostridia bacterium
TCCAGCGCGATGTTGATAATGCCGCTGCGCTCGGAGAACATGCCGCCCAGCGCAACCATCATCAGCACGACCGTATACAGCAGCGTATATTTCAGCAGCAGAAACATCAGTCGTCCCCTCCCTTCCCGACGGAGACCCGCTTGGCCTTGCCCGCCAGAAGCGCGCGGATCTTGTTCTTAAAGAGCAGCGAGAACGCGCACAGGTAGATAATCAGCGCGGTGATCACGTCGGCGATTTCCTTGCTGTAATACTGCGTGGAGAGCTTCGTGCCGCCCACGGTGATATACGAAATGAACAGCGATGAGAAGATCGTGCCAATCGGATTGGAGCAGGCCAGCAGCGCCGTGCTGATGCCGTTAAAGCCCATCGCAGGCAGCGCCGTGGAAACCTGCGGGTTCCACTCCGCGACGGTGGAGAGATAATACAGACCCGCGCCGACGCCCGCCAGCGCGCCGGAAATCATCATCGACAGGATGATGTTGCGCTTTTCGTTAATGCCCGCGTAGCGCGCGGCGTTTTTGTTAAAGCCGCAGGCGCGCAGCTCATAGCCGAACGCCGTCTTGTTGAGGATGATGTACACGACAATCGCGAAGAAAATCGCGATGAAAATCGCAATCGTGACGGATTGCAGCTTGCCGAACATCTCGCTCATGCCGCAGTTAGGAATCATCGCCTGAGGCGCGGCCTTGCGCAGGCTGTACGTCTTGGTGGAAGAAAGATCATACATCGGGCTTTTGCCCTTGCCATACATGATATCGTTGACCATATACAGGCCGATCCAGTTGAACATGATGGCGGTGATGACCTCGTTGATGTTCAGATACGCTTTGAAAATGCCCGGCAGCGCGCCCCATACCGCGCCAAAGAGCATCGCCGCCAGCAGGCACAGGTACCACGGCCATTGCAGCACGATGGCGCAGTACAGCGCGCCGAACGCGCCGAGCGTGTACTGCCCCGCCGCGCCGATATTAAACAGGCCGGTTTTAAACGCGAAGCCAACCGAAAGACCCGTCATGATCAGCGGCGCGGCGTTGGCGAGCACCGTGCCCATGTTGCGTGGGCTCTTGAAGCCGCTTTGCAGAATGACGAGCAGACCGTCGCCGAAGGCGTGCTCCGCGTTGATGATGGCCAGCACCACAAGGCCCAGCAGCAGGCCGATCACGATGCAAATCAGCGAGGCCGCCACCGAAAGAAACGCTTCGGAGCCTGCCAGGCGGCTGCCCAGCTTGCCCTTTTTGTTTTCCATTTGGCTTCCCTCCTATCACACATTGCGCTGCGCGCCCGCCATGTAAAGCCCCAGCTCCTTGGCGGTCGTATAGCGCGGGTCCAGCTCGCCGACGATCGCGCCTTCGTACATCACCAGGATGCGATCCGGCACTTCCAGCACCTCGTCCAGCTCCAGCGAGACGAGCAGAACCGCTTTGCCCGCGTCGCGCTGCTTGAGCAGCGCCTTGCGGATGTACTCGATTGCACCGACGTCCAGGCCGCGCGTCGGCTGCACGGCGATGAGCAGGTCGCTGCTCAAATCCACCTCGCGGGCGATAATCGCCTTCTGCTGGTTGCCGCCGGACATGCTGCGCGCCTTCGTCACCGCGCCCTGACCGCTGCGCACATCGTAACGGTCAATCAGCTCATCGGCATATTTGCGGATTTCGCCGAATTGCAGGAAGCCCCTGCGCTCGAATTCCGGGTGGAAATAGCGCTTGAGCACGAGGTTGTTTTCCAGCGAATAATCCAGAACGAGGCCGTGCTTGTGGCGATCCTCCGGGATATGGCTCAGGCCCGCCTCGTTGCGCTTGCGGATGGACATGTGCGTGATATCCTGATTGTTGAGGAAAATCTTACCGCTGTCCGGCTTGAGCAGGCCGGTCAGCGCATAGACCAGCTCGCTCTGGCCGTTGCCGTCGATGCCCGCGATGCAGACGATTTCGCCGCGGTGCACGTTGAAGGAGACGTTGTTGACCACCGGCTTGCCGTGCTTCTTGCTCTTGACGGTCAGGTTCTGCACCGTCAGCACGCTTTCGCCCGGCTTGAGCGGCGTTTTTTCCATGACCAGCTGCACTTTGCGGCCCACCATCATTTCGCTCAGCTCTTCCTTGCTGGTGGTCGCCACATCGACCGTGCCGACGTATTTGCCCTTACGCAGCACGGTGCAGCGGTCGGCCACGGCCTTGATTTCGTCGAGCTTATGGGTGATGAAGAGAATGGATTTGCCCTCCTTGGTCAGCTCCTTCATGATCTTCATCAGCTCTTCGATTTCCTGCGGCGTGAGCACGGCGGTCGGTTCGTCAAAAATGAGCACCTCGTTATCGCGGTACAGCATTTTCAGGATTTCGGTGCGCTGCTGCATGCCCACGGTGATATCCTCGACCATCGCGTCGGGATCGACCTTGAGGCCGTAGCGCTCACTGAGTTCCATCACCTTTTTGCGTGCCTGCGCCTTTTGCAGAAAGCCGAAAGGCGTTGTCGTCGGCTCTACGCCGAGGATGATGTTATCCAGCACCGAAAAGACGTCTACGAGCTTAAAATGCTGGTGCACCATGCCGATGCCCAGCGCGTTCGCGTCGTTGGGGTCTTTGATATGGACGACCTCTCCATTTTTGCGGATTTCGCCCTTCTCCGGCTGATACATACCGAAGAGCACGCTCATCAGGGTGGATTTGCCTGCGCCGTTTTCGCCCAGCAGCGCGTGGATTTCGCCCTTTTTGAGTTGCAGGGTGATATCGTCGTTAGCGATAATCCCCGGGAACTCCTTGGTAATATGCAGCATCTCAATGATATACTCGCTCAAAGCAATCGCTCCTTTTTGCGAATTCTGTATAGATTTTATTATACCGTATTTGATGCGGATTTGCAAAAGCTTTTTGCGGATTTCGCGAAGATTGCCGCACGGTCAGTTTTTCATGCAAAAAACGGGCGGGGAGACGTTGCGCCTCTCCGCCCGAGTATTGCCCTGTTTACTTCACCTGATAGAACTGATAGAGCGTGCCGTTCACGCCGCTGACCAGCACCGTGTCGATTTCGCCGACGGACTCGAGGGTCATGGTCGTGCGCTCGCTGGCGGTCTTGTAGCCGTAAGCCTCGCAGCGCGCCAGCAGCTTATCCAGATCCTTCGTCTCAAACGCCTGCGCGAAGATACCGCCGTTGCCCGGGACGGAGCCGCCCTGCTCGGTCATGGACACGCCCGGCTCGGAGTAATCCAGGATCTCGATCAGCGTGCTCTGGCCGTTGGCGTAGGAGCCGTAGAAATAGCCCATGCGGACGGTGATATCCGTGCCCTCGATGCCCAGCACGCGATCGACGAGGCCCTTCTCCACCGGCGCGTCGTAAACCAGATCCATGCCCATCACGTTGGTGTACCAATCCACGGCGGAAGCCATGTCGTCCACGACGAGCACCGCGTCCACCATGTTGTAGAACTTGGTATCGAACTCCTGCGTCGTCTTGAGGATCATCGTCGTCGGCACGCCGTCCGGGCCGTAAGCGACGCACTCGGCGACGGCGTTGCCGCTCCAGGAGGTCGTGTAGTTGAACGGCTCGCACTCGAAGCTGTAACCCGCGCCGGTCAGCTCCTCATACATCGCGTCGATATCGTTGCAGCGCCAGGCCACGTCGAAGTAGCCGTAATCCCACGCGTGGAAGCCCTCGCGGGTGGTCTTACCGGTCTTCTCGGCGAACTCGATGAGCATGAGCTTGGTGGAGTTCACGTTGTTCATGACCATCACATACTTGGCCTCGCCCTCTTGGCCGTAGAGCGCCTTGACGGAAGCCGCATCCAGCGTGCCCTCCGCGACGACGTTCAGCTCCATGTGGGAGACGAAGAAATCCTTGCTCTTTTCCAAATCGCTCGTGCCAATGACAATCAGGTCAATGCCGGAAAGCTTTTCGGCGTTGTAAGCAAAGCAGTCATCCAAAGCAATCACCGCATCCCCGTCTTCCAGCGTGTACGCCACGACCGGCTGGCCGTCCAGCGTCGCGGTCGTCTCCGCCTTGACCTCGGCGAGCTTGTCGCCGGCCGTCGCGGGCGCGCCCTCGGCGGTGATCTCCGCGTCGCTGACTGTGATCTTCAGCGCGTCTCCGTTCTCCACCTCAAAGCCGTACTCGCTCAGCGCGCTGACGGGGATCACCGTCTTGCCCTCGCAGGTATAGGTCGCCACCGGCTTGCCGCGCAGCCACGCCGTTTCGCCCGTCGCGACAGGCGCTTCCGCCATCGCCGCGGCAGCTGCGCAGAGCAGCGCCGCAGACGTCAGAGTGAAAAGCATCTTCTTCTTCATGGAAATTTTCCTTCCTTTCGTTTCCCGGGGCGCTTCCCTCGTTTCCCCGCCCCGCTTTGCCTCTATTATGGGCGCTCGATAGTTTTTTGTCAAATTTTGTTTTTTATTCGTCATGATAAGAAAGTTCTATTCGAAGAATTTCGATTATTTGTGAGAAGTCCTTCATTTTATCGTCAACTTATGTTAGAATAAAGAGTATCGCTTTGCGCCGTTCGTCCGGCCTTTCAAAGCCTTTCGGGAAGGATGCATGCCCCTTGAATGAAAAACAGATCGAGTGCTTTCTGACGGTTTCCAAATACCAGAGCTTTTCCCGCGCCGCGCAGGCGCTTTTCATGACGCAGCCCACCGTGACCCACCAGATCGCCGCGCTCGAGGAGGAGCTGGGCTTCCCGCTGTTCGTCCGCGGCTATCGCGCGATTTCGCTCACCCCCGCCGGGCAGCGCTTCGAGGAGCGCATGCGCCCCATCGTCGAGCAGCTGCAAGACATCGTATCGGAATGCAAAAAAATTGCCCAGGATGAGGACGTCTGCCTCACGCTGGGCCACTATTTTCCCGAAGGCGACTGGATGTTTTACCACGCCATCTACGCCTTTTCCACGCTCTATCCGGCGTTCCACATCGACACGCATCTGCCGCCTTCCACCGAGCTGGTGGATCGCCTGCTCGCCCGGCAGCTTGACGCCATCGTCGCGCCGCGCCAGCTCATCTCCGCGCAGGACGAGCTTCAGCAGACGACGCTGTTTTCCAACCCGGAATACTGCGTGATGTCGCGCAGTCATCCGCTGGCCGCCCGCGAAAGCCTGACGCTGAGCGACCTGCAAAACACGCTCTGCCTACTGGGCAACGACGATCCCTTCAAAATCAAAACCTGGCACGAAACGCAGATCCGCGCCCAGCGCTCGCAGTTCAGCAGCCGCAACGGGCGGACAATGCGCGAAATCATCACCAACCTGCGCTCCCAGCCGTGCGTGATGCTCTCGCTCTACCCGATGCTCTTCATCGCGGATGATCTGGTGCGCGTTCCGTTTGCCGACGGGCCGCAGGTGCAGACCGACCTCGCCTGGCGCGCGGACAACGCCAAGGCCGCGCTCGAGCGGCTGGTGGAATACCTGCCCCGGTATTACGCCGAGGGCATCAGTTGATATCTTTGGCCAGCGGCACATTGCGCAGGCGGTTGACCGCGCTTTGATATTCCTCCGGCACGCAGCGCGGAACCGCCCGGGTCGAGCCTTTCTCCTTCGCCTGCTCATAATACCAGCACTTGTAATTGAGCGTATCGAGCGTCTCCTGCATCTGCGCCATTTGATCCAGCAGCCGTTCGCGCTGAGCGTAAAACATTTGCAGCCGGTCGTCGATGGTCGAATCGCCCTGCATGGCCAGCAGGATATACTGGCGGATATCGCGGATGGACATACCCGCCTTTTTCAGGCAGCCGATCAGCCGCAGCCACTCGTAATCCGAATCCTTGAACACGCGGATGCCGCCGGAAGAGCGTTCCACAAACGGAAGCAGCCCTTCCTTATCATAATAGCGAAGCGTTGAGGCGGGCACATTGAGCAGCCGCGCCATTTCACCGACGGTATACATCTTTTTCTCCTTCTTTGCCACTTTTTTGCAAAAAGTCCTTGACTTAAAGCCAGCTTTAACTTGTATGATATGAGTATAGCGCATACGGCTTCATCCGTCAACGCCTATTTAATTGGAGATAAAAGAAAAACGCCTGATTTCGCAATCAGGCGCGTTTCTGGCTCCCCAGGTAGGGCTCGAACCTACAACCCTTCGGTTAACAGCCGAATGCTCTGCCATTGAGCTACTGAGGAATATCTGTTTCAAAGAACGAGATGATTATACCGCCGCCCGGCGAATCTGTCAACCCCTTTTTTACAATTTTTTCAGAGGTTTGCGTTGGAGCGCCGAAAAGACTGTCCGATTTTCGCCGAACAGCCTTCTTTTGTTTCAGTGCGAAACGGTATAGAGCGCGTAGAAATAGCCCCTTTTCGCCATCAGCTCGTCGAACGTGCCCGTTTCGGCAACGCGACCATCCTTGAGCGCAACGATGCCGTCGTATCGCCTGAGCAGGGCTTCCTCCAGCGCATGGGTCACGACGATGCGCGTCACGCCGTCCAGATCGAGCAGGTCGGCGGCCACCTGATGCGCGGTTTCCGCGTCGAGGGAGGCCGTCGCTTCATCCGCCATGAGGATGGGCGAGCGCTTGAGCAGGCTGCGCGCGATGGAAATGCGCTGCTTTTCGCCGCCGGAAAGCGCCTTGCCGTTCTCGCCGCAGGCGTAATCCATGCCGCGCGCATCGACCAGCCCGCGCAGATGCGCGCGGTCAACGGCGCGCTCCACGTCGCCTTCCGAAAAATCGCTGAACATCGTCATGTTATCCCGAATCGACGCATTGAACACGAACACGTTCTGCTGAATGACCGAAATCTGTTCATAGAGCGATTCGCGGCGGATATCCGCCAGCTCGTGCCCATCCACGGCGATATGCCCGCGATAGCCCGTTTCCGTGCCCATCAGCAGCTTGAGCAGCGTGGATTTGCCGCTTCCGCTTGCGCCGACGACGGCATACGCCCTGCCCGCCTCAAACGTCAGCGAGACATCCTGAAGCACGTCCTTCCCCGCCTCATAGCCGAACGAAACGTTCTGCAACTCCATGCTGTCGCTGAACTTTTCGAGGGTTTCGCAGGCGCTCTCGTCCTCGTGTTTTTCAAGCATCTGTGCCAGTTTTTCGGTCAAGCCGATTGCCGCACGGCGGGCGGCAATCATCTTCGGCAGCTCGGTAAAGGAATACATAACCTGACCAACTTCATTGACGAACAGCAGCGCCTGACCAACCGTTATGCCATATCCAATAAGTGCTAGAAACGCACCGATAAGAAACGTACCCTGCTGCGCTATGATTCCCGATGAGCTTCCGAGCAGCCCAACCATCTGTCGGATGCGCTGCCCTTCGTATTTTTCCTGTTCCAGCTTGTCGTTTTCACTCTCGAACATCTGCTGAATCTGTTTTTCCGCACGGAAGCTCTTGATGACGGCAAAACCATTCAGGTAATCGCTAAGCTGCGCAGTAAAACCGGCGTTCTTATCAGATACCCGTTTTTGCGACGCAGTCAGCTTTTTGCCCGTCAAAAAGGAAACCGCCAGCGGCAGGGCGGACAGCGCGACCGCGATCCCCGTCATTAGCGGGGAATTATAGAGCATGAGCGCCACCCCGGCGATGATCGTTCCCACGTGATTGATAAATAGAAAATACTGATGCATATAATCCTGCTCGATCTGGTTCACATCGTTGGTCAGCGCAGAAAGATAGCCTGCCGCACTCTCTTTTCCAAATTCTGCCATGCTCTTTTCGGTGAGCTTTTCAAAGGCAAACGCCTTGTACTGCCGCATGGCACGCCTAACGAATCTCGGTTCGAACTCCCGGCGCAGAAGAAGCAATATTGTCGCGCTGCCGATCAGCGTCGCTGAGATCAGAAAGATAGTCTTCAATCCCAATGCGCCGGGCGCACCCGTCATTTCGTCCATGATGGCTTGAATGAGCCATGAAAAACCCGGATTGATGATGCCGATGGGGAACATGACAGCCGTTACAGCGCAAAACAGGAGCATATTTCCTTTGTAAAACTGCGCCCTTAATTGTTGCTTTATCGTCTTAGGCTTCTTCATCCCGTACCTCCTGCCAAAGCGCAGTCAGGCGTTCGTCCTCCTGCTCGACGATCACCTTTTCAATCGCATCCATCGCCGTCGCGCCCATATCATCGTAAACTGTCGCGCGCTGGGTCATGTTCACAAAACGAACACCCGATATGTCATAGCTCGGATCATCGTCAAAGCGTTTTGCCCATACCTTGGCCGCTTTCAGCGCGTGTCGCGCTGCCGCATCATTTCCCGCGTTGTGCTCTGTCATGCCCACGCAGGCCGCCATCGTCGCATAGCTCTTGACCATCGCACTTGGCACGTCTTCCAGAATCAGTCCTTCAATAATGGCAAGCATCCATCGTGCCAGCTCCCTTGCTTCGCTCCAACGCTTCTGCTTGTCATAAAGCGTCAAAAAGCCCATCGTCATGGTAAACAGGCGGCTCACGTTTTCCAGCAGCGCACGGGAAAGATAGTTCTCCGCCTCCTCCACCCTGTCACAGTGGGTGATGGCCCACATACCGATCATCGTGTTGTTCATGCCCATCGGGTTGTTGGCCTTGAGGGTTTCCAGCGCCTTCTCCTTATGCCCCAGCATCAGGTCGCACTCTGCCATGCTCACGTGAATCGTCAGCTCGCTGACCTCCGAATCGTTGTTCTGCTCGATCATCAGCAGCGCGCGCTCAAACAGCGCCATCGCGCGCCCGGCCAGCGCCTTGTCGTCCTGCTCAAGGGCAAAGACCTGCATCATCAGCGCCGATTGATACACCACGTCGAAGCAGTTCGGATAGCGCATCACGGCCTTCTCCGCCTCGTCTATGCCGCGCGCGTCCTTGGTGTGGCGCAGATCCCTCAGCCGCGCGAGGGTCGCGTCACGCCGGTTATCCTTGATCATGTACCCGATCAGCGCGTCCACCGACGTATCGAAGAAATCCGCCATCTGCACCAGCATCGGCAGCTCCGGCAGGGAAAGCCGCGCCTCCCATTTGTAAACCGCGCCCGCCGTCACGCCCAGCGCCTCGGCGAGCTGCTCCTGCGTCAGGCCGCGCGACTTGCGCAGGCTGCGGATGTTATCGCTCAAAGCAAACGCCATGTGTTTTTCCTCCCTTCGTCATGCCTGCATTATAGCAAAGCCGAGACGCGATTTCCACCGACCAGCCATACCAATCGGAGAAAAGTTTTTCTACCAACGGTATGGTTACGCCTTCCTGAACGACGTTTTTTCTGCACGAATCGCGCCTTTTCGACATGGCGCTTTCCCGCCGCGCATGGTATAATGAAAAGAAAACGCAACCACGAAAGAGAGGACGGCTATGAAGAGGATTCATTGGGGCTTTCTGCTGCTGCTCGCGCTCCTGCTGCCCGCCGGGCTGGCGCAGGCGACCAGCACCACCATCATGATGTACATGTGCGGTACGGACCTGCAAAGCGCCTGCGTGATGGATATGTACGAAATGGCGAGCGTCGATGTGCCGGATAACGTGACCATCGCGGTGCAGGCGGGCGGCGCTTACGAATGGGACGACAGCGACCTGACGGGCGAGGCCATCAACCGCTTCACCATCACCTACGACACGTTCAACGATTTGCAGACCCTCGCGTGGCAGAACATGGGCGACGGCCAGACGCTCTACGATTTTATCGACTGGGCGGCGGACGCTTACCCGGCCGACCGCTACATCCTCGTGCTGTGGGATCACGGCGGCGGCTACAACGGCGTATGCTTCGACGAGACGGCGGATTACGACAGCCTGACCATCCACGAGGTCAACGACGCGCTGTACGCCTATCAGCAGCGCAACCCCGGCTTCCGGCTGGATATCATCGGGTTTGACGCCTGCCTGATGGCGACCTACGAGATGGCCGCGCACATGGCGGGTTACGCGGATTACATGGTCGCCAGCGAAGAGCTTGAACCCGGCCTCGGCTGGAATTACGAGGGCTGGATCGGCGATCTGGCCGCCGACCCGGAGATGAGCAGCGCGGATATCGCCGTCTCCATCGCCGACAACTTCATGGCTGCGTGTCTGGCCGACAACCCGAACGACTACCTGAGCCAGAGCGTAATCAATCTGAGCGCCATCCCCACACTCAAGGCGCAGCTGGAAACCTTCTCCTCCTACCTGACCGACGCGCTGGAAAACGGGCAGATGCCCACCATCAGCCGTTCGCGCCAGCGCATGTATTCCTTCGGCAAGTTCTCCGACGCGTCCTCCGACCAGGTGGATTTCATGTCCTTCCTTGACGCGACGCGCCAGTTCGCGCCGAACATGGCCAGCCAGCTCGAGGCGACCTACCGCCAGTGCGTCTATTATTCCACCGGCACGGACATGTTCGATTACCTCACCGGCATGAGCCTGTTCCTGCCGGGTGACAACATCAGCGAATTTATCGAGAATTTCGATGCCTACTACGACTGCGGCGAGAATTACCCGAATTACAGCCAGTTCGTTTACGGCTACGCGACGCTGCTGGCGGGCGGCAACTACCAGTTCACGCTGCAAAAGCCGTCGCAGACGACCGGCGCGTCGGCCTCCGGCGGCCTATTCTCCTCCATGCTGACCACATCCTACGTGCCCGGCGGCAGCTACGTCGCGCCCGAGGATGCGCAGCACGAGGCCGCAGTCGTGCCGACGCAAGCGCCCGCGCAGACGAGCACATGGGGCGGCTTCGGCAGCGTGCTCTCCGGCTCGATCACCCCGGATGCGAACGAACCCGAAGAGGAGGAAGCCGCCTTCCTGTTCGATCTCGAATCGGACTACGCCTGCTACATGACCCTCTCGCAGGACGAGCTGGCCAACCTCTCGTTGGTCGAGGGTCTGCTCTATCTGGACGCGAGCGACGAGGAGGATACCATCCTCATCGAGCTGGGCGCGATGCAGAACGCCGGTATCGACTGGACAACCGGCGATATCGTCAGCGGGTTTGACGGCACGTGGCCGATGCTCGACGACCAGATCATCGTGATGTACGATCAGGTGCGCACGCAGAACATGCGCCGCAGCCTGATTCCCGTGATGCTCAACGGCACGAGCGGTTATCTCGTCATGGTCTTCACGACGGCCAATCCCGACGGCGTGATCGCCGGTTTCACCGAGGGCTACGACGTGAACGGCCTGCCCGTACGCGGCCTGACCCGGCTGCAAAAGGGCGACGAGCTGATCCCGCTTTACCCCATGCTCTACGACGACGGCTCCGATTCCGACGAGTTCGCCGAGGACACGTTCGAGGGCGACCCGATCACCGTCGGCGACACGCTGCCCGTGTTCGAATACGTCTCCCTCGAGGGCGCGGATTCCACATTCTATTACTGCTTCCAACTGACCGATATCTTCGGCGAAACCGAGCTGTCCGACTTCATCGAATTTGAGATGTGATCCGCCTCGCGCACGGTTATCTGCTGAGATCGAGACGCACATCTCCCCCCAAGGCAGTCGCAGCGCCATAAATAATTACATAGGGGCTGTCTTGCAAGCAAGACAGCCCCTTTCACGCTTTAAGTCTCCTATTGTATTCTCGTATCAATATCAATACGAAGAAATCACGCCATTCATGCGCTGATCGTTGACGACAAAGTCATCCAACACAAGGTTTTTCAGGTTCTCCATCTGCAGTGTTGTCGTAGCAGACTCCATAACCGTCACGTCCTTGATCAGAACATTCTGAAGCGGATATCCCGCCGGCGCTTCACACTTGAACAGCGTCTCAGAAATACTGTCAACTGTGAAATCTTCAAAAACGATGTCGTTATAGATTGCAGGGAAATTACCGCCCTGGTCGCCCGGATACTTCATCTGGAACCAAATGAAGTTTTTAAAGTTGCCAATATCCATATTGCGCACACGGATATGTTCTACCGTGCCGCCGCGATCCAGATTGGACTTGAAGCGAATAACACTGACACCCTCGGGCAAAGTGTTGTTCTCAAAGAACACATAGGAAATGCCGCCTGCCATTTCGGAGCCGAGTGCAATACCGTCCTCTCCACCCATGATGTTGTTACGCACCACGATGTACTTGGAAGGCAGACCCACCTGACGACCATCATAGTCGCGGCCAGCCTTAACCACAACGGAGTCATCGCCAGTATGGAAGTTGTTTTCTTCAACAACGACGAACGTAGAGGATTCAATGTCCACGCCGTCATTATTGCCAAACATAGAATCCACCGTCAGGCCACGAACCTGCACATGATTCGAGCAGTTTACGTGGTTGATCCAGAACGGAGAATTGGTCACAGTATAGTCTTCCAGAAGGACACGGTCGCAATAATTGATCTGGATGCAGCTCGGGCGCAGATAATGACCTTCGCCAAAAACACGCTCTTCCAGCGGCACGCCATCAGCGCCCATCTGACGCAGCGTAGCCACGTCTGCTCTTGATCCCTCGTTTTTCATCATTGCAAGGAACTCGCTGTCCTGATTTCCGTCAATCTTTCCCTTGCCCGTGATAGCGATATCATGCTGTCCATACGCATACACCATCGGGGAATAATTCAGCAGTTCCGTTCCTTCCCAACGGGTCTTGACAACCGGCAGGAAATCGGCGGCCACCGGACTGAACAGCAGCGTAGCGCCTTCTTCCAAGTGAAGATCCACATAACTCTTCAGCTCAATAGAACCCTTGCAAAAATACGTGCCTGCCGGAACGACAACCTGGCCGCCACCCTTTTCGCTCGTTTCGTCAATCGCCTTCTGAATAGCCGGCTTATCGTCTGCAGCTCCGTCTCCCACAGCCCCATATTCCTTAACAACATTCACAGAATAGTTGGTGGGAATTTTCGGTCGTTCAATGTTCTGGACAATAGCAGTCGCCATGTTCCAATCCGCCTGCGTATCGCCGTCATCCGGGAAATCAAAACCAAAGGACTCCATTTCTGCCAAACCAGTTGCCAAAGTCAAGGAAAGGATCATACATACTGCAATAAGAAGTTTTTTCATGTGATAACATTCCTCTTTCTCTGCTTGTTCAACCTTTTTCAAAACGACGAGTGAAAACCTGGCCAGATTGCTCACTGTTGTTCAAATTATACTATGTATATGCATCATTGTCAAGCGTTATGCGCAATTTTTTTGAAAGAAAATAGTAATTATGTACATAATTCTCATCTTAATTAACCTTGATTTGAACAATTTATTGTACATCGTTCTTTTTTTCGTGCTGTAATACGCCGTTAAAGTATGTATAAGGCGCAAAAAGAGCTGCATCAAACGCATATTTTCGCAAGCAACTCCCCTATCCGTCAAAAAATCTCCGTCGGCCTAAACCGTCGGAGATTTTTGCTGTTCATTTTCGGAGGAAAGCCTCGACGGCTTCGCAGGCCTGCCCATACGCGTCGCCCTGCATATCCAGCCAGACGATATCCGGGTTACGGCGGAACCACGTCATCTGGCGCTTGGCGAATTTCTTGATGGCGTGCGCCAGTTGGGCGAGCATATCGTCCCTATCCGGGATTTCGCCGATGAGATACTGCGTGATGAACCGATATTCCAGCCCCAGCCCGAGGAGGAATTCCGTGCTTGCGCCCTCGTCCATGAGGTGCTGCACCTCCTCGATCATCCCCTGCTCGAGCCGCGTCTCGATGCGCTCGTCGATGCGCTTGGCCAGCACGTCGCGCGGCCAGCTCACGCCCAGACGCAGGCTGTCATAGCGCGCCTGCTTGGCGGGAACGGCGTCATCCCCGTCGTGGATGCGCTCGAGCATGCGCATGACGCGGTTGCGGTTGTTGCGCTCCACCTGCGCATCCGGCACGAGCGTGACGAGCTGCGCATACAGCGCGGGCGTGGTCAGCTTTTCCAGCTCGGCGCGGTAGGCCAAATCCGGCTCCTTATCGGAGAGCAGGTAGCCGTCCAGCACGGAATCGACGTACAGCCCCGTACCGCCGACGATCATCGGCAGACGGCCGCGCGCGCGGATCTCGTCGATCTTTTCATAGCTCAGCTTCTGAAAATCCGCCATCGAAAAAAACTCGCCCGGCTCGCGCACGTCGATCAGGTAATGCGGAACGCCCTGCATCTCCTCGGGCGTGATCTTGCCGCTGCCCAAATCCAGCCCGCGAAAGACCTGCCGCGAATCCGCCGAGATGATCTCCCCGTCAAACG
>CAKTXH010000064.1 GCA_934630975.1 uncultured Clostridia bacterium
ACTCCCGTGTGGTTCAAATTCCCTCGCTTCCCAGTTTCTTTGCAAAATGAAAGAGACTCTGATTTCTCAAAGTCTCTGCCTGGACGCAGAAGGAGGGATTTGGCTCTCCTCGCTCCGCGCTCGTCGGTCCGCACGGCTCTAAGGCCGCACTGCGGCCTTATTCACATCCGTGCGGTTCAAATCCCTTCGCTTCCCAGTTTTGTTGCAAAATAAAAGAGACTCTGATTTCTCAAAGTCTCTTTCTTGGCGCAGAAGGAGGGATTTGAACCCTCGCGCCGCTTACCGCAGCCTACTCCCTTAGCAGGGGAGCCCCTTCGGCCTCTTGGGTACTTCTGCACGACCGATATGCTATGAAATTCGCCATAAAAAATGGCGGAGAGAGAGGGATTCGAACCCCCGGTACCTTGCGGTATCACTGGTTTTCAAGACCAGCGCCATAAACCACTCGGCCATCTCTCCAGTCTGCTTGAACCAGCGAAACCTATTATAGAATAGCCGGATGATTTTGTCAACCCCTTTTTTGCAGAAAGGCTCGAATCCTCAAATCTCTTCGTCTTTACGTTCCTGTCGCTGTCTCCCTGCCGTATTCGTACAGCATATCACTCGGCGAATCAGCGCTTCTTTCTGTCTGAATTACGCTTCTTCCTTCTTTTCGCCTTGCGCCACATCCAGCAGCTTCCCCAGCAGCGGCACATTCAGCCCGAAGATTTCCAGATTCTCAATCAGGCTCACCAGCTCCGTGGCGATCATGTAGGTCATCGCCGCGCCGCATACGCTCGTCATGCCCAGCCCGTTGCCCACGCTCACGCATACGCCGACGACCAGCCATTCAAGCCCCTTTTTCAGCACGCCCATCAGCAGTGCGCCGGAGGAAACCTTGCCGCTTTCCGTCTTGCGGGATTTCCCCGTCACCGCGCACAGCAGCCCGGTCAGGATGTCCGCGCCCTGCACGATCAAAAGCGCCTGTGCCAGCGGCGGCAGACCCGTCCACCACGCCAGCGCCGCGCCGATCAACGCGCCGACCCAGTTTACCACGTTCGGCTTCACGCCCTGCACAACCTGCATCGCCTTGTCTTCCATTTGTATGCCTCCTTTTAGTCCTCCGCAATCTCCCATCTGCCCATCAGCGTGACATACTGGCCGCTTTCGCCTTTCAGCGTCGTCGTGGTAAACAGCGCGTCGTCGTCCCAGTCGTCCGCCGTATCTTCGCCGCCCGCGTCGTCCGCCGCGTCCTGATCGTAGGTCAGATAGACGCTGGCCGCGTAACCCGCCGTGCCATTTTCCGTCTTGAGGAAAACCCAGCCGCTTCCGGCCTCGCGGATGATGTTCACCCGCTGGCCGTTTGTCAGCTCGTCGATGATTTTTCCCCGCGTGCTTGCGCCCTCGCGCAGGTTCAAGTGCCCGCTCGTGATGTTCACATACGCGTTGCCGAAGGCCTTGCCGCTTTCGCTTTCCGTCGTGTCCTGTACCCTGATCATCCGATGCACGCCCAGCCCGTTCCATGTGCTTTTGCTCGTAATTTCGGTTTCCACCACGCCGCCCCGGCTCTTGCTTGAGTGAATCACCGTCCCGCACTCCGTCACCAGCCCGACGTGGTTCACGTCGCCCGTGCCCACGCCCATAAACGCCAGCATCCCCGGCTTTGCGCCTGCAATACCCTCCTGCTTGGCCGTCAGGTCGCGGTATTTGCCGCTCTTGCTGTCGCTGTTCCAAAGATCATTCGTTCCCGCCGTCGTGTACTTGATGTCGCCGCCCGTGCTGGTTCGAATTACCTTTTTAATCAGGTTAATGCAGTCCAGTTCGCTGTAAGGCGTGCCAATCAGCCCCCGCGCCGTGCGGATGGCTTCGCTTGCCTGAATCATTGCTTTTTCCTCCTTTCGTCGTAGCCCCTCCCCCTGACGTGCCCCGCAGGGCAATAGTCAGGGACGTTCCCCCTTTTATCTCCCCTTTTAAGGGGAGATGTCGCCGCAGCGACAGAGAGGTCGGGTGCAGGGTGTCCCTGCTCGTTTTAGTGGGGGTAATGGGGTCCTTAGGGGATTTAGGGAGGGCCGCAGCCGAGCGCGCCCTGTGGGCGGCTCAGCGAGGCGGAGCGCCCCAAGCGAAAGGGAGCAACCCAGTTGCGACCTTTGAGCGCGGTTAATCGAAATCTCCCCCTAATCCCCTAAGCCTGCGGAGCACGTCCCCGCATAGCCCGCAGGCTATGCAATCCGTCCCCTAAACCCAGCAGAGCGTCAACCCGTCACCCATTCCCTAATCTGGCTATCCGTCAGCGCCTTCTTGTAAATCAGGCACTTGTGAATCGTCCCGTCAAAGAAATAATCCATCCCGCCGCTCGTGTCCTTCGCCGCGCCGAGAACCACGGTGTTCGCGACCGTGTTGTCGTACTTGGTGATATCGCCGCCCGAAGCGGATGTGATCATGTTGCCGTTGTAGCTCCAACCGTAAATCTTCGTGTCGTCGATGCGGAAGGCGAACCGCCGTTTCGTCCCCGTCAGGTTCGCCGCCGTGTCGATTACCTTCTCGTACCCGAATAGATTGATCTGGAATTGTCCCGATTTCCCCGCCTTGATCACCAAGCCCGGCCACGGGTCGCTTTCCTGCATGCAGTGCAGAATTGCGTGCTGCTTGTACAGCGTGGTCAGGCTCTCGTTGTACTCGATTTCCATCAGAATCGTAATATCCGGCTTCGGGTCGATCACGTCAAACAGCTTGATGCCCGTGTCGATGGCGTTTGCCTTCGTCGGCGTGATCTCCGTCGCCGCCGCCAGCTTGTAGGCAGGCGTTTCGCCCGCGATGTCCTCCGTGTCCCCGCCGGAAGCCGCCGCCTGCACCGTCACTGCGCACGTCACGCTCTTCCCGCCGCAGCTCGCCGTCACCGTGCACCTGCCCGCCTTCACGGCCTTCACCACGCCGCCGCTCACCGTCGCGCAGCCGCTCGGGCTGACCGACCAGCTCACCGTTTTGCTCGTCGCGTTGTCCGGCTTCACCGTCGCCGTCAGCGTCTCGCTGTTCCCCTCGGTGAGCGTCAGCGTGGACTTATTCAGCGCAACGCTCTGCACCGCAATCACCGTCGAGCCGCCGCCGTTCCATTCCGTTTTCAAGCTTTCCAGCGTCGCCTGCATGCTCTCGTTGCCGTAGGCCGCATTTTCAAACAGCGCCAAAATCAGGCTTTTCGCCGTCTCCGTGATTCCCGCCCCGGGTTCGCCCCGCTCGCCCTGCGGCCCGGTCGCGCCCGTCTCGCCGGGATCTCCCTTGTCGCCCTTTTCTCCCTTTTCGCCCGGGTCGCCCTTGTCGCCTTTGTCTCCCTTCTCGCCTTTTTCGCCCGTTGCGCTCGTCGTGCCGCTCGTCGGAATCCGCACCGTTTTCGTTCCGTTCTTGTCCGTGATTTCCAGCACGACCGCGCTTTTCTCCTCCAGCACTTCAATCGTCGGGCTGAAACCGTCCGGCCCTCTGAAGCTCTCCAAGCTCACCTTCATCTTGTTGCTCATCGTTCTTTTCCTTTCGTTTTATTCGTACCCCCTCCCTCTGACGTGCCCCGCAGGGCAATAGTCAGGGCGTAACCCTTTCTATCTCCCCTTTTAAGGGGAGATGTCGCCGCAGCGACAGAGAGGTCGGGTGCAGGGTGTCCCTGCTCGTTTTAAGGGGTGTGGGGGTCAAGGGGGCGAAGTGGACCGAAGCCGAGCACGCCCTGTGGGCGGCTCAGCGAGGCGGAGCGTCCCAAGCGAAAGGGAGCAACACCGTTGCGACCATTGAGCGCGGTTAATCGAAATCCCCCTAAGCTCCCCTTGCCTGCGGAGCACGTCTCCGCATAGCCCGCAGGCTATGCAGATCGTCCCTCCAAGGTTACGCGCCAGTCAAAACCTTCGGTTTTGCTGTCGATCTCATATAGGGGCTTTGCGGTCGCCCCTATAACCCTTCGCGTCCCTGCTTTAAGTTACTTTAGCGCGTTCCTCGCCTCCCTCTCCGCATCGTCACCGCCTGTGGCGGATTCAGACGATGTAGAACGCCAAAGGTTGTCATCCCAAAGGGCGTGACGGAAGGAGTTTCACATTCCCAAAACCTCAAACCGCCCGTACCCCATCGGCGTCACCATCTCCCGCCATCCAACCACCTTCCCCTCCTCGTCCTCCATCGCGTCCAGCGCATACTTCACCTCCCAGCAGTATTCCCTCTCCCGCAGCTTCTCCGTGTCCGTGCTGTCAAACACCACCAGCACCACGCCGCTCTCCTCCGGCACGATCACCTTCTCGATCAGCGCGCGCCGCCCCGGCCTTTCCCGCACGGTAAAAATCGCCCGGTCGTCTGCCGTCGGCACATATCCCTTTTCATCCGAGCAGATTGCCATCAAGGCGGTGTCCCCCGCCGTCATCGTAATCTGGTTTCCGTTTACCCGAAACACCGCTTCGCCCTCCATTTCCTCAAAAACAGCCTGATTCCGTCCACAACCAGCCCCGTCAGCGTTACGCCGTTGAGCACCACGCCGTCCGCCTGTACCCCGTTCAGGAAGACCGGCAGCTGGTTTCTCCGCACGAACGTCACCCGCGCCGCGCCGTTCTTGTTCGTCGCGCTGCCCGCGCCCGTCGTCGTGACCGGGCTGTACGTCGTCCCGTCCTTGCTCGTGAAGGCCGGCATGCCGCCGATGTACCCGCTTCCGCCGCCTCCGTCCGCGCCGCCGCCGATGTAACGGTTGCCGCCGTTTCCGCCGTACCAGCCGCCTCCACCGCCGCCGCCGCTTCCGTTGTCCGCGTTGTTGGTGATGATCCAGTCGCCCCAGCCCTGTCCGCCCTGTCCGAACGAGCCGAACTGCGTCGGCATGTAGCCCACGCTGCTCGGCCCGGTCTGCGTACCGCCCGAACCGCCGCCGGTCAGGCCGCCGCCCGGGCTTCCCGAGCTGTTGGCGTATTGGCCTACGCCGCCGCCTCCGCCCGCAACCAGCAGAACCGCCGCCTTGTTGTCTGCAAGGCTGCTCAGTAACCCTGTCGCCGTCGCAAAGTGCGTCGCTCCGCCGCCCGTGCAGCCGTATTTGTCGCTGCACGCGCCGCCGCCGTTGTATCGGCTCGCGCATCCGCCCACGCAGATGAAAATGACCTCACCCTTTTTGCAAAGCCTGTACCCGGCGCTGTAACCGCCCTTGTTGTTTTCTCCGTAGTTCAGGCCGTAAGAACCCGTGCCGCCGATCTCGCAATTCATGCCGCCCGCGCCCCACGCCTCAAACTTGTAAATGCCATCCTGCGGAATCGTGATCTTCTGCATTCCGCCCGTGTAGGCGTAGTCCTGATAGCTTCCCTCCGTCGTCGTGATCGCCATGCTTCACCTCACGTCGTCGTGATGTAGAGAATCCCGCCTGAAAGCTTGAACGTCGCGCCGATCGGGCCAGGGTCGCCCTTGTCGCCCTTGTCTCCCTTGTCGCCTTTTGCGCCCGGCGCGCCGCGCTCAAGCCCCAGCGCCAGCACCGCCTTCTCGCCGTCGTCGGTCAATTCCGCCGTGCTGCCGCTGCCGTATTCCCGCACCTGCGCCTGAATCTCCATGTTCCCCAGCCGCTCGGCGAGCGCCCCGGCTGCCGCGGCCGCCTGCAGCGCTCCTTTCTCCGCCTCCAGCGCCGCCTCGGTCTGCGTTTTGGCGTTCTCCGCCGCCGCGTTCGTCTCGGAAATCGCCGTGTTCATCTTCGCAATCGTCAGGTTGATTTCCGTCACCAGCGCGTCCCATGCGTTTCCCTGGCTCGGCGTGACCTGCGTGCTCGGCGCGGGGCGGCTGATGGGCGTAAAGCTCCCCTCGTAGCAGGTCTTCGCCCGCGATTCCTCCGCTGTCGCGCCGTAGCTCACGTAAACGAAGACCTTCACCGCACTGCTTCGCGTCAGATACGCGTCCGGGATGTCCGCCTCCCAGCAGCCCGTCTCCTCGTCGAAGCTCGCCAGCCGCGTTTCCGTCTGGCTGTCCCCGACAAAGCCGTATTGCGCCTGCACCATCACCGTGTCGCCGATCAGGAAATCGTCCATCTCCGCCAGCTCCTGCGGCGTGGGCAGGCCTCGCATCCGTAGCCGCTGGCCCGTGTCGTATTGGTAAATCCCGCCAATCGCCGCACTCTTGTGGTTTCTTTGCTCAAAACTCGCCTCGATCATCTCAATCCCTCCGTTTTCTTGATGGATACGCTTGTACGTTCTCCCGTTCCGTTCGTAGCCCCATCCCCCTGACGTGCCCCGCAGGGCAATAGTCAGGGACGTTTTCCCCGTTCCCGGGTGCAGGGTGTCCCTGCTCGTTTTAGTGGGGGTAATGGGGTTCCTAGGGGATTTAGGGGGAGAAATCGAAATCTCCCCCTAATCCCCTAGGCCTGCGGAGCACGTCCCCGCATAGCCCGCAGGCTATGCATGTAGGGGCGCGCAGGGCGCTGTCCTTTTTCTTCGAAAAACGCGCCCGTTTCACGAATGCGCGTCCGCCGTCTCCCCCGTCCTCCTTACCCCCGTCTCCTCGCCAACTCCGTCAGCACCGCCTTAATCTTCGTCTCCTCGCTCATTCTCTGCCATTTCGCGCTGTCCATGTCATTGTTTTTTCTCCTTATCTGATCTTGCTTGTGTTGTCCGGGCTGTATCGCCCGTAAATCTGGCGCGTGTTCACCGTCGTCGTCGCCCCGGTCGTCGTTTTCTTCGCGCTCGAGCCGCCGCTGCCGCTCCCCGAGCTTCCCGAATGGCTCACCGTCGTCGTGCTGCTGTTCTCCTCCGTGCGCTGGCTGCCCGTCGTGTCGGTCGTCCCCGTCGTCTGCTGGCTGCCCGTCGTCTGCTGCCCCATCGCCGAGGAAATCGCCGTCAGGTAGTTGCTGTTCCATTCCTTGCGCTGGTTTTCTTTCAGCTCCTGCACCTTGCTGGCAAGCTGGCTGGCAAAGTCCGTCGTCAACCGCCCCTGCGTCTGGCTGTTCTGCTGCGCCGCCTGCGTGATCTGGTCTTGAATCTGCCCGCTCTGCCGCGCGTTCTCGTCCGTCAGCTCGCGTACCGCCTTCGCCAGCGCGTCGCCCTGATTGGCCAGCGTTTGCAGCGTGTAGCTGCTCCTGCCCATGCCGCGGCTGAGCGCCGCCGTTTCCACGTTCGCCGCGCTCTTGCGGTAAGCGCCGTTCTGCTCGTCGATGGAGCGCGTCAGGCTGCGCGCCAGATTCTCAATCTCCTGCTCCTTGGCGAGCTTCGTCGTTTCGTAGTTCTGCTGGCTCTCCTCCAGCGCCGCGTTGAGCTGTGGCCGCAGCAGGTTCTCCGCGAACTGCGTCAGCTCGTCGTCGGTCATATTGCCCATCAGCCCGCCGAGAATCTGATTCAGCAGCTCCCCGTCCAGCACGTTCTTCGTCGTGCTCTGGCTGTTGCTCGTGCTCTGGCTTGTGCTGTGCTCCTGACTGGTGCTGTTTGTCGTCGAGGAATTCCGCGTCTCCGTCGTCGTTTTTTTCGCCATGTGCTCACTTCCCTTCCAGCGCGTCTAACCGCTTCTTGATCTTCTCAATCTCCGCATCCTTGAGCCTGTCCGCGTTCCAGCTCGCCGTACAGAAGTCGCGCAGAAACATCGCGATGCTCTTCACGTACCCGCTCAGCGTCCCGCCCGTCTCCTGCGGCACTCTCGGCTGTTTAAATGCCATATTTACTCCTTCGTCACGCTCACCTTTGCCCCGGTCATCCCTTCGCTCCACGCGCTCACAACCATTTCGCCCGCGTTCCCGTCCGGCCTGACCACGCACAGGCACATGCCGTTAAACGCGCTTCTCGCGTTCCTGCGCATGTTCTCCACGCAGGCCGCGTTGCCGTTGTCCGTGCCCAGCACCGTACCACCGACGACGGAAAAGATCACGCGGTTGTCCGCCTTGGCGACCATTACGCCGTCCTTGTCGAGCACCCGGCAGCGGATGAACGCCAGTTCGCCCGCGCCAACAGATCCTTTTTCGGCGGTCAGCTCCAGCTTTGCAGGCGTTCCGTCGCTGCTCTTCACCGTGTCCGTCGCGGCCACATTTCCGCTTGCGTCGTAGCCCTTGGCCGTCAGCTCGCCTTTGGCGTAGGGCACGTCAAACGCATAACGGTACTGGAAATCGAGCTGGGATTTCGTCTTCGTCCCAAGGCTCACGCCATTTTGGAACAGCTCCATCGTGTCGCAGTTGGTGTACAGGTACACCTTCACCGTTTCGCCTTCCGTCCAGCTGTCCCAGTCGCCCGGCATGATGTGAATCATCGGGCCGCTCGTCCAGCGGCTCTGGTACAGGTAGTAAACGTCCTTCGGGAAGCCCGCCAGATCGCAGATGCCGAAATAGCTGCTCTTCGCCGGGAACTTGTTGAACGGCGTGGGTTCTCCGATGTAGTCCCAGCCCGTCCACACGAACATCCCGCCGCTGTACGCATTGGTCATGTGCTTGTAGAGCGCCACGCCCGCATAATCTCCCCACGCAACCTTGTCGTCGTCAAAGCTCGAGCATTGCAGGCGGGTTTCGTCCCGCGCGTATTCGCCCCGGCTGGAAAGCGCGCTGGTCGTTTCGCTCCCGTAGGCCGGTTTGCCGAGTTCGTGCGGTGTGCGCATGACGTTTTTGTTGTAGTTCACGCCCACCACGTCCAGCAGCGGCATCACGCCCGCCGCGAATTTGTCCGTGTCCGGGTTGTTAATGCCCATCGTCACCGGGCGCGTTTCGTCGATGGCCTTCACCGCCGCGATCAGCCGCGTACAGATGTTCGCTGCTTCGTCCTGCGTGTAGCCCAGTTCACTGTTGCCTCCGGCGATCTCGTTGCCCAAACTCCACATGATCACCGCCGGGTTGTTGATGCTCCTGCGCACCGTCGTCTCGATGACGGTTTCCGCATGGTCGTCGAAGAACCGCGCGAAGTCGTTGGTCTTCTTCGCCCTCGTCCAGCAGTCGAAAAACTCCTCCACGCACAAAATGCCCTTGTCCCGGCAAAGCTCGAGCATCATTTTGCTGCCCGGGTTGTGCGTCAGGCGGATGGCGTTCGCGCCCATCTGAAGCATGCGGTCAAGCTGGCGCTCCATCGCCGAGCGGTTCGCCTCCGCGCCGATGCATCCCAGATCGTGATGCAGGCATACGCCCTGAAGCTTGATGCGCCGCCCGTTGAGCCAGAAGCCCGTGTCCACTTCCCACTTCGCGTAGCGGTAACCAATCGGACAACTCGCGATGGCCGCGCCGTTCACCCGAATCACCGCCTCGTAGAGGTTCGGCGCGCCAATGTCCCAAAGCTTCGGCGCGCTGATGATCAGGCGCATTTCCATCTCGTTTTCGCCCGCCGAAACGGCTTCCGTGCTCGATACATACGTCAAATCCGAATCCGCGCCGCTTTTGCGCAGCGCGAAGACGACCTGACAGTTCTTCGTTTCGCCGAAATTGTGCAGCTTGAACGTGGCCTGCGTCGTCACGTCACCGCCCGCCTGCGTCTCAAGGTCAGGCGCGGTAATCACCAGCTCGCTCACCGCGAAGCCCTGCTTCTCCCGCGCTTCCAGCCAGACCGGGCGGTACAGGCCGCTGCCCGAGTACCAGCGGGAATTCGGCTGTCGGTTCGCAACGTCCACCCGCAGCGTGTTCACGCCGTCTGCCAGCTTGTCCGTCACGTCGAACTCGAACGGGTTGTAGCCGTTTTTGTTCTCGCCCAGCTTCTCGCCGTTGAGCGTCACCGCGCTCTCCATGTACGCGCCGTCAAAGCAGAGCATCGTCCGCTTGCTTTTCAGCTTGTCCGGCACAAGGAACGTGGTTTCGTATACGGCCTCGCCGCCGTCCAGATAGCCGCCCTCGTATTCGGCGGCGGACGCGCTGTCAAAGTCCTTTTCGATGCTCCAGTCGTGCGGCACGTTCACGATGCGCGCCGGGCTGCCGCCCTCCTTGAACCGCCAAACGGAAATCTGCCCGTCCTCCGCCACGTCGCAAAGCGCCGTTTCCGCCTCCTTGGTCACTGTCACGCTCGCGCCCTCCACGCCGTCCGCGCTGGCCGTCACCACAAGGTCGCCCGGCGTTCCGTCGTGCCTGCATACGCAAAGGCACTTCCCGGAAAACGCGCTTCTCACGTTCCCGCGCATGTTCTCCACGCAGGCGGCGTTGCCGTTGTCCGTGCCGAGCACCGTTCCGCCCTCGCAGGTGAACGTCACCACCGTGTCCGCGTCCGGCACGAAAACCCCGTTTGCGTCCAGAATGTCGCAGGTGATGAAAACCAGATCGTCCGAATTGACGTTCACCGTCGGCTTGTAGCTCGAAAGACTCAGCTTCGCCGCAACGCCCGTGCTCGTTTTCACCTCGTCCGTCGCGACCAGCTCGCCCGCTTCGTTGTAGCCCTTGACCGTAATTGTCCCCGGATGGAACGGCGGCCACCACCGCAGCATGTACTTGTCGTTCATCGCGTCCTGCGTCTGCGCCGCGTCGAGCTTTCCGTTCACGTACAGCTCGACCTTGTAGCAGTTGGAATACACGCAGATCAGCGGCTTTGTGCCGTCCTCGAAGTCGTCCATGTTGCGCGGGAAGATGTGAACCATCGGTTTGGTCGTGAAGCGGCTCTGGTACATGTAGTAAATGTCCTTCGGGAAGCCCGCCAAGTCGCAAAGGCCGAAATAGCTGCTTTTCGTCGGGAACACGTTGAACGGCGTGGGTTCTCCGATGTAGTCCCAGCCCGTCCATACGCAAACGCCGCCGCTGTATGGGTTCTCAAGGTTTTTTCTCAAATCCGTTCCGGCATACCCGCCCCAGCTTGGCGTATCGTCGTCCAGGCTCGAGCATTGATAGTTGGTATTGTCGCGCGCGTAAACGCCCCGGCTCGATACGGCGGTCGATGTGCCGCTGCTGTATACCGGCTTGCCGATTTCGTGCGGATAGCTCAAGTCCTGATTGTTGTAGTTGATGCCCACCACGTCCATCAGCGCCATGCGCGCGCGTCCCTGATCGGTGTTCGGCTTGTTCTCGCCCATCGTCACCGGGCGCGTCGCGTCGCGCGCCTTCACCGCCGACACGATCTTCTGACCGAGCGCGACGACCGCCTCGATGCCGTAATCGTTGCCGTCGTTGCTGCCGCTGACCTCGGAAACCTCATCGCCAATGCTCCACATGATGATGGCCGGGTTGTTTCGGTGCTTCTTGACCACCGTATCAATGACGCTCTCGTATTCCGCCTCGAAGAAGCGCCCGAAGTCGTAGGGATGCTTCGGCTTGCTCCAACAATCGAAAAAGTCCTCGACCAGCATCACGCCCTTTTCGGTGCACAGCTCAAGGTATTCTTCGCTTGACGGGCAGTGGGCGATGCGCATCATGTTCACGCCCATCTGCACCATGCTGTCAATCTGCCGCTCCATTGCCGAGCGGTTGATCTCCGAGCCGATGCACCCCAAGTCCTGATGCATGTACACACCGTATAGCTTCTGATTTCTGCCGTTAATGTTAAAGCCGTTGTCCACGCTCCACGTCGTCCAGCGATAGCCGAAGGTTTCACGCGGCGCAATGTAGCTTCCAAAGTCGCCCGACAGTTTGATTTCCAGCTCGTACAGGTTCGGTGCGCCCACGTCCCACAAATCCGGCGCGCTGACGGTCATGTCGGTTTCAAAGACCGTTTCACCCTCCGGCAGCGTGAGCGCCTGCGTCGCCGTCGCCACGCATGCCCCGCCTTTTTTGTAAATGGCCAGCTTTGCCTGCGCCGTGCAGGCTTCGCCCGTGTTGTGCACCGTGTACGCGATGTGCGTGGTCACGTCGCCCTCGTGCTGCTCCTCCAGCGAAGGGCTGGTGATGTATGGGTCGCTCACCCATTTCCCCGCGCCTTCTTTGACCAGCAGGTAAACCGGGCGGAAGATACCCGAGCCGGAATACCATCTGCACCCCGGCTGACGGTTGCGCACGAATAGCGCCAGCGTGTTTTCGCCCTCGCGCAGCACCTCCGATACGTCCACCTCGAACGGCGCGAACCCGTAGTGGTGCTCGCCGACCTTCCGCCCGTTGAGATACACAACGCACTCCATGTACACCGCGCCGAAGCTTAAAACCGTCTGGTCGCTGAGCATCCCCTCCGTCGCGTTGATCCTGCACCTGTACCACGCGTCCCCGCCGTCAAGGAAACCGCCCTCGTAGGTCGAAGCGCTGTCCGCGTTGAAGTCAAGGTAGATGCTCCAATCGTGCGGAATCGTCACACGCTCCCATCCGCTGTCGTCGAAGCCCTCCGCCGCTTCCGCCACGCTGGCGTAATTCATGTTCGCCGCCTGCGAAAGCAGCTTGAATTTCCACCCGTCCCACGGCGTTTGCGCGCCCGCGTAGGCGAAATCCTCCACCTCGTGTGCCGACCAGAGCAGGTTTCCGTCCAGCGCATACGCGCGCCTGACGGCCTGCCCGCTTAATGCAAACGCGCGCCGCAATTTCTCACCGTCTTTATCGTAAATGCCCATGTTGCTCCGTCATTCCTCCTTCCGCCCGCAGGCGGCGAACCCTCAAACCTCATCCAAACTGTACTCCACCTGCACCCCGCCAAAAATCCGCCACCCGCTCGCCTTCGCGTAACTCCTGAGCCGCAGCTTCATTCTCACGCCCGCAACCTGAATCTTCACCCGGTAGTCCCGCCTCTGCCTTTGCAGCAGCACCACCCGCGTTTTCTCCCGTCGCTCGGTGATGATCTCCACCTCCAGCGGCACGTCGTCCTCGTCCGCGTCGGCGGTGAACCGCAGCACAAAGTCCCGCTTCATGTAGGCCTTGCCCAAGTCGAGCCACGGCGTTTCCCAAAGGCTTTCCATCGGCTCGCCCATGTAGCTCCCGCTCCCCGGATCGCCGTACCTGAGCACCTCAAACGGCTCGTCCGCCTGCGTGAAATACACCTGCCCGCCGACGGAAAAGAAGTCCTTGACCCGCATCCCCTTGCGGATCATGAACGTTCCGCGCTCCGTGTCGTATTCGATCACCGTGTTGTTTTCGCTGAGCACGTCGCCCGCGTTTTCCTTCACGCACAGCGCCAGATAGTAGGTGTGATTGCAGACGCACGACCGCGCCGCGCCGTCCATCCCGTCCATGCGCATGCGCATCGTCTCGTAGAGCGCGTCCCGGCTGAGCAGCCGCAGCGTGCTTCCGTCGTATAGGCCGATTCCGCTTTGGGAAAGGTACATCATGCTCGTCCTGTCCACGCAGATACTCTTCTCCGCCACCGGGCCGTCCGTGCCGTAGGCCTCCGTAATCGTGAAGCTGCCCGGGTCTGTGCCGCGAATTTCGAAAATCGTCCGCTCCTTCACCGCCAGCAGATACCCGCCGAACGGCTCCAGCGCGATGAACCTGTCGCCGTCCCATGTCGGCTGATTGATCATCCCGCCGCCGATCTCCGGCGTTTCCGCCACGTCCGTCCAGTCGAACGGATCGTAAGGCCGCGAATAGAAGATGCTGTCCGGGTAGCCCTCCGCGCCCGTCCCCCAGATGCGCTCGGCGTGCCGCCCCAGCGTCGCAAATTTCACCTCGCCGTAGTCCTCGCCCAGCGTGAGCGTCTTCTTTTCCACCCGCAAATCGCTTCCGTATACGGCAATCATCCCGTCCTTTGCGTTGGAAAGAATCAGAATGTCCACTGTCTGCCCGTCCTCCGCCGCCTCGTAGGTCACGAACGACCATACGTCACTCTTGTAGCCCTCCGCGCGCTTCACCCAGCCCTCCGTGCCCATCGTGTAGGTGTAAATCGCGCCTCCGGCCGCCGCCACGTAAACGTCCGCGTCGTCCGGCCTCGTCCGGCGGTAAAACCGCGCCAGCGTCTCGATCTGTGCGCCCAGCGCCGGAAACGCCCGGCTCGTCCCGTAGCTTGAGGCCAGAAGCCCCCGCTCCGTGCGGATGTTCTGCGCCCGATACGCGTAGTCCGTGTTGATGTTCGTGTCGCCCGCGGCCTGATAGACCCCCTTCGGCGTGGGAATCGTGAACCGGCCTTGATAATCACTATCGGAAATTGCCATCCATCGCCACATGCGGGTGGGCTTATCGCTCGCCCCCCGCCGCCCCCTTCTCTGTC
>CAKTXH010000065.1 GCA_934630975.1 uncultured Clostridia bacterium
AAAAGTTTATGCCGTTTGGCACAACAGATGAATACTTTGCACAGCCGCCAATAAACGAGGACTATCCCTTTACAGCTTGCGGGCAGATTGTTTTGTTAAGCGACCCCGCCCTTGCCGCCGCCCTGTCCATGCTACGGGAACGCTGCCGCGCACCCACGCGGCAGTGCTTGCCCCGAAAGAGGGTGATCCTCTTTGAATTTTATCTGGGATAAACTCACGGAATGGATTCGGGAGCTGCTCATCGAGGGTATTATGAATAACCTGACGGGGCTGTTCGACCAGGTGAATACCCAAATCTCCGGTATTGCCGACAACGTAGGCAAGACCCCGCAGCAATGGAACGGCAGCATTTTCTCCATGATTCAAGGTCTTTCGGATCATGTGGTCGTCCCCATTGCGGGCGCGATTCTCGCCGTCATCGCAACGCTCGAACTCATTCAGCTGATCATCGACAAGAACAACTTTCACGATTTCGATACGTTCATCATCTTCAAATGGGTGTTCAAGACCGCCGCGTCGGTGCTGATCGTCTCCAACACATGGAACATCGTCATGGGCATCTTTGAAGCCGCGCAGAGCGTGGTCAGCCGCGCGTCCGGGCTCGTCATGTCGGGCGCACAGTTGTCCATTGAAAGCGCAATTACGGGCATCGAAGCGCGTCTGGCCGATATGGAGCTGGGCGCGCTTTTCGGTCTCTGGTTTCAGACGATGCTCATCGGTTTTACCATGTGGGCGCTGGTGATCTGCATCTTTGTCATTACCTTCGGCAGAATGATCGAAATCTATCTTGTCACGTCTATCGCACCCATCCCTATGGCTACGATGGTTTCCCGCGAATGGGGGCAGACAGGTCAAAATTACCTGCGCACCCTGTTTGCGCTGGGCTTCCAGGCTTTCATGATGATCCTGTGCGTGGCGATTTATGCCGTTCTGGTGCAGAATATCGCCGTCACCGCGGATGTATCCGTCGCCATCTTTACCTGTATGGGATATACCGTGCTTCTCTGCTTCGCGCTGTTCAAGACCAGCAGCCTGTCCCGCAGCGTGTTCGGCGCACATTAAAAGGAGGAATTGATTGGCTTATGTACCCGTACCGAAAGACCTGACGCACGTCAGGCAGAAGGTACTTTTCAATCTCACCCGGCGGCAGCTCGTCTGCTTCCTTGGCGGTGCGCTTGTCGGCGCGCCGCTTTTCTATCTGCTCAAGCCATATGTGGCTTCAAGCGCTGCCTCGCTCATCATGGTGCTGGTGATGATCCCGTTCATCCTGCTGGGCGTATATGAAAAAAACGGCGAACCGCTGGAAGTCGTGCTGAAGCATTTCTTTATTCCCGCTTCCTTTTCTATAATTGCACCGCTAAACCCGTTGTGATATACTGAAAGCAACATATATCAGTCTTTCAAAGCAGCGGTCATGCAGAAAGCGAAAATTACTGCACTTCAAAAGCCGTACAAACATTATCACGATACGTTACTAATATTCAAAGAGAAGGAAGTACTTTATGATAAAAGGTGTCATTTACGTGTTTACAACTCCATCTTATTCGGATGTTGTTAAAATCGGCTACACACAAAATGTCCATGAACGTCTGGATCAACTCAATCGAAGTTCTGCCGTTATGCATGCTTTTCATATTTATGCTACTTATGAAGTTGAAAAAGAATCTGCCGATAAAGAGTTACATAAACTAATTGATATACTCAATCCTGATTTACGAGTACGAGAAACAATTAATGGCAGACCACGAATTAGAGAATTTTACAAGATTCCTGCCAGGGATGCTTATCGTATTTTAGAGTGTATCGCGATAATCAGCGGCACTCGATCCAGATTAAAACGCTATTCCGAAGATCACGCAATTCCTAATGAACAGATTTCACATAACATCGGCGAAACCGCTCGACGCGGTCCTTTCCGCTTCAGCGATTGCCACATTCCATTTGGAAGCAAAATCGCTTTTATAGATGACCCCTCCATTCTTGCAACTGTAATTGATGATCGACATATCGAATATCAAGGCGAAACAACTTCAACTTCTGCTTTGGCTCAAAAGCTAAAAGGTCGTTCCGAATCACTTCAAGGTCCAAACTTCTTTACTTATAATGGAGAAAAGCTGACCGACCTGCGCGCACGTTTGGAAGCGTCTCAAGAAGAATAACCGTACTTCAACATCATCGCCAACGCTTGGTACGTGATAAACTTTCATCGTCCTTTTCCATACCGGCATTCCTTCTATCGTTATTTTGTCTACATTCTGTCCGCCAGCATAGCTGGCGGTTTTCTTTTTCCAATCAAAAAAAGTGCCACATGCTTCACGCACATGACACTTTCTGGCGCACCCACCGCGGCTCGAACGCGGGGCCTTTCGCTTAGGAGGCGAACGCTCTATCCTACTGAGCTATGGATGCAAAGGACTTTTCCCCGTTTCCACGGGAAATCGTTTCCCACTGATTATAGTGGAAATCGGGGAAAAAGTCAATTTATTTTGCTCAAATCAATCGCCCAGCGAAATCCCCATGCTTCTGGCCGCGCGGACGGCCTGCGCATCGGCGGGCACGAACTTCGTCTTGCCCGCGACCTCGGAAAGCGGATTGTGGGAAACGGCGTTGCCGACCATCGCGACGGCCTGCCCGTAGTTTTCCGCCGCAATCAACTGCGCGGCGTGTACGCCGAAAACGGTGGAAAGCATGCGGTCGTAAGCGCTCGGGGAGCCGCCGCGCTGCACATGGCCCGGCACAACGGCGCGCGCCTCCACGCCGACCATCTCCTCCAGCTGCTTGGCGATGCGGTTGGCGATGCCGTTAAAGCCCGTCTCCTCGCGGAACGCGGCGCGCTCTTTCTTCTTCATGGCGGCCTCTTCGACGCTCATCGCGCCTTCAGCCACGGCGATGATGGAGAAATCCTTGCCGTTTTCGGCGCGGCGGCGCACGGCGTCGGCCACAACGTTGATGTCATACGGGATTTCCGGCAGGAGGATGATATCCGCGCCGCCCGCAATGCCGGAGTACAGCGTCAGCCAGCCCGCCTTGTTGCCCATGATCTCGATGACCATGCAGCGTCCATGACTCGCGGCGGTCGTATGGATGCGGTCGATAACCTCGGTGGCGATATCCACGGCGGTATGGAAACCGAAGGTGACGTCCGTGCCCCAGATATCGTTGTCGATGGTTTTGGGCAGGCCGATGACGTTCAGCCCCTCTTCGGCCAGCAGGTTCGCGGTCTTATGCGTGCCGTTGCCGCCGAGGGTCACCAGGCAATCCAGCTTCATCTTCTTGTAGTTCGCCTTCATTGCCTTCACCTTGTCCACGCCGTCCTCGCTGACGACGCGCATGTTGCGGAACGGCGTGCGGCGGGTGCCGAGAATCGTGCCGCCGAGGGTGAGGATGCCGGAGAAATCCGACTGCTTCATCTCCTTATAATCGCCCGCAATCAGACCCGCATAGCCGTCCTGAATACCGACGATCTCCGTGTCAAACATCGAATAGCTGGCGCGCGCCACGCCGCGGATGCAGGCGTTCAGGCCGGGGCAGTCGCCGCCGCTGGTCAGAATACCGATACGTCTTTTCATCAAAATCAACCTCCCGCACAATCCATTTGAAAAACCGTTCTGTGTGTTTATTGTACCACCATCGCGGGTTCGGTACAAGCGCCCGCGGCATTTTCCGCGCTGACCCGCGTGGCTTTCTGCGCGTTATCGGGCCGCTTTAACGGTGCTGACCACCTGCGTCCGGGATATCTTTTCGTAAAACAGCGGTTTATGCATCGTCATCATCACGCTGGCAAACAGCGGATAGAACAGATACACGCCCACGACAATGCCCGAAAGCACAAGCATCGCCATTTCGGAAAGTGTGCCGCCTTCGTACAGCGCGTTCAGCCCCTTTGTGATTTCCCACGGCAGCCATTGCATCACCAGATACAGACTGCCGAAACGAACGACGTACTGATACCAGTGTGCCCGCTTGCCCGAGCGCGAAACAATGCGGATGCTTGTCATCCGTTTGCCAAGCGTCTGCCCGCCCGCAACCATCGGGATAAAGCCAAAGTAAACGAACATCACGATCTCAAGCCCGTGCGCCGCCGAGCCTGCGCTCAAGCCGGCCAGCACAACGGCGACCGCCAGCGCCAGCACGCCGACAACGAGCAGGTCAATTCCAACCGCCATCAGCCTGCGCAGGAACGATACCGACACGCCGCGCCGATAGCTGAGCTGATCCAGCTCGCCGCGCGCGGGAAGGAGCTTCATCAACGGGCCGATTGCCGCATAGCCCGCCATGCCGCCCGCCGTATTGACGATCAAATCGTCTACGTCAAACAGCCGATAGCTGCCCGGATAGATGAAATACAGGCCGGAAAGCTGCGTCAGCTCGAAGAAAAGCGACAGGCAGGAAGAGAGCACGAGCGTCTGCTTCCAGCTCTTTCGGAAATAATAGCGCATGTACATGCCAAACGGCATGGTCATGAACAGGTTGAACAATGTCGTCAAAAACGCGCTGTTGTTGATCAGCGTCAGCCACGTCCGCGGGCTGGCGGGATCAATCTTCGCCACCCTGAGGATATCGCGGATGAAGCAGAACGGCACAAGCTGCATCCGCCGCCCGTGCAGCGTCTGCGCCACGGTTTCCGAGGGCAGCGGCAGAATCACAAGGCAATACACGCAGAGCATGTACAGCACGAACGAATAGACGATGATGATTCTCAGGCTGAACACCGAGCCGTATTTGTGGTAGTTATACAGCACGTAGGGCACGGTAAACAGCAGCACAATCAGCGGGTAAATCACCAGCGCCTGATGAATCACCGACGCATAAGCTCCCATTTTCCCCTCCTCCGCCGCCTTACAGCGCGACGGTCGTAACCGTTTCGCCCAGCGCAGGCAGGATCTTCTCCGTCAGCTCGCGCGTGGCAAAGCGCAGGCTGCTGGTGTTGATGCAGGGATGGCAGGCAAAGACCGGCTCTTTCAGCACATCCTCGTCGATCAGCAGGCGCACGCGCCTGTTTTTGTCGTTCATCAGCCCCATCACGCTGACGCTGCCGGGCGTGATATCCAGCATTTCGAGCATATATTCCGGCTCCGCGAAGGAAAGGCGTGCCGAACCGATCTGCTTGCTGAGCACGGCGGTTTTGAATTTCTTATCGCCCGGCATCAGCAGCAGATAAAACTGCGTGCGCTGCGCGTTGCACAGAAACAGGTTTTTGCAGATGCGCGTGTCCAGCACCTTGTCCACCGCTTCGCAGGCTTCCATCGTCATCAGCGCCGGGTGATCCACGCGCTCGTAATCGACGCCCAGCCGATCCAGAAAGTCATAGACGCGGATTTCCTTATCGAGCCGACCCTCTACGCTCGCGGGGCGGCCTTTTTCCAATATATATTCGCTCATCTTTTTTCCTTCATTTCTTAAAAACCTCCCCATGCCCGGGGAGGTCGTCAAGACGATTAGAATTCGGAAATGATCTCCGTCCAAATCTGGTCGTAGAGCTTGGTGTCGTCGCCCAGATACTTGAACACCTGGCAGTGATCCAGCGCTTCCTGCGGCGGATTATTAACCGGGGAGGCGTTGTATTCGTCCGCGCCGATGATGTCAATCGCAGCGGTGTTCGGAATCGCATAGCCGACGTAATCGTAGTTCATCGCGGCGATATCCCCGCGGCAGAGGAAGTCGATGAACTTCTCCGCGCCGGAAACGTTGCGCGCGTTCGCCGGGATGCAGATGGAATCGTAGAAGATGTTGCTGCCTTCCGGCGGAATCATGTAATCCAGCTCGTCGTTCTCGCTCATGCAGAAGGTCGCGTCGCCGCTCCAAACCAGCGCGACGGCGGCTTCGCCCGCGATCATCTTGTCCTTGACCTCATCGACGACGTAGGCCAGCACCATCGGCTTCTGCTCGATGAGCAGGTTCTTCGCGTCTTCCAGATCGGCCGGGTCGGTGGAGTTCAGGTCGTGGCCCGTCATCACCAGCGCAATGGCCAGCGTGTCGCGCGGGGAGTTGAGCATCAGCATATCCATCGTATAGGTCGGATCCATCAGCGTTTCCCAACTGGTCGGCGCTTCATCCACCATCGTCGTGTTGTAAAGGATGCCCATCGTGCCCCAGGTATACGGCACGGAATACTCGCTCTGCGGGTCATAGCTTTCGTTCATGAAGCGCGGGTCGATGTTGGCGACGTTGGGGATGTTTTCCCAGTTGATCTTCTGGAGCAGGTTCTCCTGAATCATACGCTCGATCATGTAGTCGCTGGGGATGATCACGTCGTAGCTCGAACCGCCCATCGCGATTTTAGCGTACATATCCTCGTTCGTCTCGAACGTCTCATAGATGACCTTGATGCCGGTTTCCTGCTCGAACAGGTCGAGCACTTCCGGCTCAATGTAGTCACCCCAATTGTAGACGCTGATGGTTTCCTGCGCCGCCAGAGCAAACAGCGGGCAGAGCGTCAGCGCGGCGGCAAGCAGCAGCATGGCGAATTTCTTCATGGTTGATTTCTCCTTTACTTGTTCTAACCCTTCCACCGCTCACGCGGTCCCCCTCCCCTTAAAAGGGGAGGTTCGGGGCTTTTTTTGAAGCTGAACTGTTCTGTTTGAGTTAGAGATCGTCATCGGTTTCTTTAGGCATACCATGCAAACGGGCGCAAACTTCTTCATCAATCCGGCGGCAGACCCATTCGAATTGATTTTCAATTTCAGAATTTCGAAATCGAATTACATCTACTCCATAAATGTTAAGCACTGTCGTTCGAATGATGTCATTTTCCTTTCCAATCTCTGTTTCATGTTGTTTTCCGTCTACTTCTACTGCAAGTTTTACACGACCACAGTAGAAATCGGCAATGTATGTAGAAATAATTCGTTGTCTATACCAGTGAATCGGATGTTTGGAAAGAAACTGATACCATAGCTTTGCTTCCTGTGGCGTCATGTTGCGCCGCATAGCTTTTGCGCGGGGAAGCATGTTTTTATTTCGATACATACCCGACTCACTTTTCTTTGAATACGCTCGATGAAATCCCCTACCTCCCCTTTTAAGGGGAGGGGGACCGTCGCGCGGTGGAAGGGTGTATCTCCCCTTTTAAGGGGAGATGTCGCCAACGGCGACAGAAGGGTGATTAATACGGTATCTTCACCTCGTCGAGCTTCTTCTGGCTGCGGCCATCCTTGCGGAAGTCGCGCAGATTCAGGCCGATGAGCAGGACGAACACACAGGCAAAGATGATCGTGGAAAGCGCGTTGATCTTCGGGGAAATGCCGCGCTTGGCCATCGTGTAAATCGTGATGGACAGGTTGCTCACGCCCGAGCCGGTGGTAAAGAAGCTGACCACAAAGTCGTCGATGGACATGGTCAGCGCCATGATAAAGCCGGAGAACACGCCCGGCATGATATCCGGCAGAATCACCTTAAAGAAGCCCTGCATCGGCGTTGCGCCCAGATCCTGCGCCGCTTCGGCGAGGTTCGGGTCAAGCTGTCGCAGCTTGGGCATCACGCTCAGCACCACGTAGGGCACGCAGAACGCGATATGCGAAAGCAGCAGGGTCAGATAGCCGAGCTGAATGTTGGCCATCGCGTAGAGCAGCATCAGCGAAACGCCGGTGACGACCTCGGAGTTGAGCATCGGCAGGTTGACGATGCTCAGCAGCGCCTTGCGCGGGCCGTGCTTCATCTGGTAAAGCGCAATCGCGCCGACCGTGCCGAGGATGGTCGAAAAGACCGCCGCCAGCAGGCCGATGGAGAGCGTCGTGCCCAGCGCGGACATGATCGCCGCGTCGGAGAAGAGTTCCTTATACCAGCGCAGCGTAAAGCCGCCCCAGTTCGCGCGGGATTTGCTGTCGTTGAAGGAATAGAGAATCAGCAGGATGATCGGCGCATACAGAAACGCCATGATCAGGGCGATATACGCCTTTCTGAGCTTTTTCATCAGAGGATGCGCACCTCCTTCTGCGGTTCTTCTTCCTTGTCAATGCGCTGAAGGCCGCCCATGAACGCCAGCACGACCACCATCACCAGCAGCGAGAGCGTCGAGCCGAAGTGCCAATCGCTCGATTTGCCGAACTGGTTCTGAATGATGTCGCCGATGAGCGGCACCTTGCCGCCGCCCATGAGCTGGCTGATGACGAAGGTGGTCACCGCCGGAACGAACACCATCGTGATGCCTTCCAGCACGCCGGGCAGGGAGTAGGGCAGCGTCACGCGCAGGAAGCTCTGCACCGGGCTTGCGCCGAGGTCGGCGGCGGCCTCCAGCAGGCTGTGATCCGTCTTTTCGATGACGGTGTAGATCGGCATGATCATGAAGGAGAGGTAGTTGTACACCATGCCGAGCACAACCGCGTTTTCGTTGTAGAGGAAGATGATCTTCTTGCCCACGCCCATGCTGGTCAGCCAGCGGTCAAACGCCGGAATCGCGTCGCGCACCGAGGCAATCCAGCTGTTGAGGATGCCCGAATTTTCCAAAATGGACATCCACGAATACGTGCGCAGCAGGAAGTTCATCCACATCGGCAGGATGATGAGCATCAGCCACAGGCCGGGGCGCTTAAAATCCTTTCCGCTGAGGATCAGCGCGACAGGATAGCCCAGCAGCAGGCAGATGATCGTCGTGAACAGCGCAATCTTGAGCGAGCGCAGCAGCAGCTTGAGGTACGTCGGTTCCAGCATGCGCTTGAAGTTGGCGAGGGAAACGACCGTCTGCTTCTGCGGCCGCTCGGCCGTCAGCGTGCCGTCCTCAAGCTGGAACATCGTCTGCCCGTTGTCGCCCGCGACTTCGACATAGGCCGGGGTTTCCTCCACCGTCACGCCGTACCAGACCACCATCACCAGCGGCACGGCGATAAACAGAACCGCCCAGAGTACGAACGGCACGGCAAGCGCCTTATTTTTCTTCATGGCTGCTCACCTCACGCGCGCGCGGCATGCCGCTTGAGAATATCCGGCGAATAATCGCTCTTGTGCATGACCTGAATGTCCTCCGGCGCGACGGTGAGCTTCACCTGCGTGCCGACCGGGCGGGCATGCGTGGAATGAACCAGCAGCACGCTGTCGCCCACGCGCACTTTCATCTCGTAATGCACACCCTTGAACAGCAGGGATTCCACAACGCCCTGCGGCACGCCCTGAACCGGGTCGTCGATGGGCTTGAGCTTCACGTCCTCCGGGCGCAGCACCACGTCCACATCCGCGTTCTCGCCGAAGCCCGCGTCCACGCACGGAAAATCGCACCCGAGGAAGCGAACCAGCCTGTCGCGCACCATCATGCCGGCCATGATGTCGCTGTCGCCGATGAAATCCGCGACGAAAGCGGACTGCGGCTCGTTGTAGATATCCTCCGGCGTACCCAGTTGCAGGATATGGCCTGCGCTCATGACGGCCACGCGGTCGCTCATGGTCAGCGCCTCTTCCTGATCGTGGGTGACGAAGATGAAGGTAATGCCGCTCTCGCGCTGGATGCGTTTAAGCTCGAGCTGCATTTCGCGGCGGAGCTTGAGGTCGAGCGCGCCCAGCGGCTCATCCAGCAGCAGCACATCCGGCTTGTTGATCAGCGCGCGGGCAATCGCCACGCGCTGCTGCTGGCCGCCGGAAAGGCTGGAAATGCGGCGCTTTTCAAAGCCCGCCAGACCGACCAGCGCCAGCATGCGGCTGACCTCCTCGGCGGTCTTTTTCTTATCCTCTTTACGCAGATCCGGGCCGAAGGCGACGTTCTGCGCGACGTTCAGATGCGGGAAGAGCGCATAGCGCTGGAACACCGTGTTGATGGCGCGCTTGTACGGCGGCAGGCCGATGATGTTCTGCCCCTTATAGAGAATTTCGCCGCTGGTCGGCGTTTCAAAGCCGCCGATGCAGCGCAGCAGCGTCGTCTTGCCGCAGCCGGACGGGCCGAGCAGCGTCACAAACTCGTTTTCGCCGATGTCGATGCTCACGCCGCCCAGCGCGGTGAAGCCGTCTTCAAAGACCACGCGAAGATCCCGAATGGAAAGAATCGCCTGATTATCCATGTTATCCTCCTTAGAAGTTCGGCGGGGTGCAGACCCAGATCACCGTCGCCGGGGTCTTGCCCGTGTTTTTCAAATCGTGCTGCTGGGACGGCTTAAAGGAAAAGCTGTCGCCCTTGCGCACCCGGTAGCTCTTGCCGCCCAATTCCAGCGTCACCGCGCCGGAGAGCACATAGCCGAATTCCTCGCCCATATGCGGCAGATCCGTCTCGGTCTTCGCGCCGGGCTGAAGCGTCACCAGAATCGGCTCGATATCCTTCTTCTGCGCGTTGGGAATCAGCCAGTGGATGGTCACGCCGTCGTCTTCCTTGACGAACACATCCTCCTTGCGGCAGACGGGATCATCCCCCTGCTCGTCGGAGAAGAACTCGTGGAACGAGCTGCCCAGCGTGGTCAGAATATCCTCCAGCGTGGAGAGCGACGGCGAAGTCTGGTTGCTTTCCAGTTGGGAGATAAAGCCCTTGGAAAGCTCGCAGCGATCGGCCAGCTCCTTCTGCGTCAAATTGTTTTTCTGGCGGAGGCTTCGCAGCTTGCCGCCGATGTTGATGCCCACAAAAACGCCTCCAGTTTAGTTGTGCGTAACTTTCAGGTTAATATCGCGATGCAGATTAAAACACATTTCGCCCCCGGTGTCAAGCGTTTTGAAAAAACTTTCCCGTCAATTCTGCGTTTTGTTCGGTTTTTCGCGTTCCGTTCCGCGCCATTTTTTCAATTTTTTCAGTTATTGCTCGTTTTTTGTGTTTCTGTTAAGTGAATCTGAAATCTTGCTTTTCCTAAACTTTACGCCCGGTTCAGTCCCGCCGGATATTGACAGACGGGCGCGTTTCTTTTATGCTATGCATACGTTATTTCGCATTTTTAAGGAGGCGGCTTTCGATGCGTTCCCTTTCCATTCTGCTCTGCGGCTACGGCTGGTTTGCCGGCATCCCGGAGGGTGAAACCAACAACGCCGAGTTGATTGCCCACGCGCTGGACGGCGAAACGCTCGTCCGCGGCGACGTGCGGGCGACGGTGCACGGCATGACCATGCCCGTGCTCTGGCACGGCGCGTTTGAGCCGGTGCAGGCCGCCATTGACGCGCAGAAGCCCGACCTCGTGCTGGCGCTCGGCACGGACGCGCGCGCCAGCGCCCTGCGCCCCGAGCCTTTCGGCGTCAACTGGCGCAAGGGGCGCGACGCAGGCGATACCCCGGAGGAGAATTCCCCGATTTTTGTGGGCGAACCCGAATGGCTGCGCGGTACGCTCCCGTATGAAGCGATGGTGCGCGCCATGCTCGCCGCAGGCTTGCCCGCGCAGCTCGGCGCGCTGACCCCCGCTCCGGAGGGCGCGCCGCTGGCGATGCAGAGCACGACGGGCATGTATCTTTGCAACTACATGACCTACCGTCTCGCCAAACTGAGCCGCGAAACCGGCCTGCGCGCGGGCTTCATGCATGTGCCGACGCAGATCATCTACGCCTGCCGCCACCGCGAGCGGATGCTGGCCGCCGCCGCGGATGAGGAAGCAAAAGAAAAACTCCTGACCGCGCCGATTGCGGGGATGGAGCTTGAGATGATGATTAAAGGGACAAGGGCAGCGCTGGAAGCGTGTCTGGGAGAATAATCCCGTTTTCCCCCTAGGCCCAGCGGAGCGCGTTCCCCGAAAAGAAAGTATCAATCTATGCGCAACTGCTTTATCATTTCATAAAACAAAGTAAGGAGGACTGTTTATGAACTACGAAATCAAAGGCGGAAACCTGCCCGTGGTGATCTGCACCCTGCAAAAGGGCGAAGCGATGATCACCGAAAGCGGCGCGATGAGCTGGATGAGCCCGAACATGAAAATGGAAACGGGCGCAAAGGGCGGCCTTGGCGGCGCTTTGGGGCGCATGTTCTCCGGCGAATCCATCTTCCAGAACCGCTATACGGCGCAGGGCGGCGAAGGATTGATCGCTTTCGCTTCCTGCTTCCCCGGCGAAATCCGCGCGGTGGATATCGTGCCCGGCCGCAGCATCGTCGTGCAAAAGCGCGGCTTCCTCGCCTGCACGGAAGGCGTGGAGCTGTCCGTGTTCTTCCAGAAGAAATTCGGAACGGGTCTGTTCGGCGGCGAAGGCTTCATCATGCAGAAGCTCTCCGGCAGCGGCACGGCGTTTCTGGAAATCGACGGCTCGACGGTGGAATACAACCTCGAGCGCGGCCAGTCGATGATTGTGGATACGGGCTATCTCGCCGCGATGGACGACACCTGCACGATAGAGATCGTCAGCGTACCGGGCGTGAAGAACAAGCTCTTCGGCGGCGAAGGGCTGTTTAACACCGTCGTGCACGGGCCGGGTCACATCATTTTGCAGACGATGCCGATTTCCGCCGTGGCGGGCTGCCTGAGCCCGTTCTTCCCGAGCGGAAGCAATTAACGGCAGCCGAAAAGGCGCACGGCGCACAGACAAACAGCATACAAAAAACGATTGGGGTGCACACCATAGCCGCCCCAATCGTTTTTACTTTTCCGCTTTTTATCATGCGTCTTTCTTCGGCGCAAGCTCGCTGACCAGCAGCGCGGCAAAGATCACCGCAAAGCCGAAGCCCATTTGCAGCGTGACCTTCTCGCCCAGCAGCAGGCAGGAAAACAGCACGCCGAACACCGATTCCAGCGACAGCAGAATCACCGCATGCGACGCGGGCGCCATGCTCTGCCCGATGTTTTGCAGGCTCATGCCGATGGTGGTGGAAAACACCGCGATATAGAGCAGTCCGCCGACAGAGCCGAGGCTGAACGTCATCGGCATGCCGCGCTCAAAGATCAGACTGTATACCGCCGCATACAGCGCACAGAAGGCGAATTGCAGCACGATCAGCGCGTAGGTGTTCGTCTTTTTCTGGCATTGCTCCACCGCGATGATGTGCGCCGCGAACAGGAAGCCGCAAACCAGCGTCAAAACGTCGCCGATATTCAGCCTGCCGCCCTGTCCGTCCAGCGACAAAAGCCCGATGCCGACGAGCATCATCGCCGCCGCAATCAGGTTACTCTTTTGCAGCTTCTGGTGAAACAGCAGCGCGCAGCCGAACGGCACAAGCAGCACGTAAACCGTCGTCAGGAACGCGTTCTTGCCCGCAGTCGTATATTGCAGGCCGATGGTCTGCACGATATACGCGCCGAAAAGCGCCAGCCCGACCAGCGCGCCGCGCGCGACGTCTCCGCGCGTCAGGCCCTTCAAATGCCGACGGAACAGCGCGCCCGTGATGGCCGCCGCAATCAGATAGCGCATGGCAATAATCGCCCCCGGCGGAAAGCTGTCCAGCGCGTTCTTCACCACCGCGAACGCGCAGCCCCAAATCAAAGCCGTCAGCAGCAGCAGGCCGTCGGCCAGAATCTCGCGTTTTGTCATCTGTTTATACATCCTTATTCTCCATTTTTGCATAAGCATACAGGTACGTCCTATTGTAGCATAAACCCGCCCGGAAGAAAAGCTCTTTACACCTTCTTTGTTTTGGTGTATCATGTTTAATAAGCTTATGTCGTTATTCAAACGCATCCCCTGAATATAAGGAAGCACAAAGAGGAAGCAATCAAAAAGGAGATTTTGTTATGGACGATAAAACCATCCCGTCTCTGGTTCTCCCCGGCGAAGAAGCGCCCCAGCAGGCCGCTGCGGCCGTTCAGGAAGCCCCTGCCGCGCAGGAAACCCCGGCTGCGCAGGAAGCCGCTCAGACCGCGCCCGCTCAGCAGGACGCTCAAACCCCTGTGGACGCGAAGGATGATTCGCTGAACTTTGACAACCTGACGCCCGAAGAGCAGGCCGCCGTGCTGGCGTTCGTAGAGCGCATCGACATTCACAACAGCGAAACGGTGCTCAAATACGGCAACGCCGCGCAGACGAAAATCTCCCAGTTCTCCGACAAGATTCTGGAGGACGTCAAGACCAAGGACACCGGCGCGAT
>CAKTXH010000066.1 GCA_934630975.1 uncultured Clostridia bacterium
TACTTCGTCAGCAGCTTCTCGATGCGGTTCCACGGGTTGAGCAGGTAGCTCAGGGACTGATCGTGGTTGAGCGTCGCAATGACGAACGCCATGTATTTGCTCATATCCGCCTGGCTGAACCACGGGCGGTCGAGCACTTCCTGCGGGGTATAGGTCAGGTTCGTGGCGAACACTTGGTCGATCACGCCGTCGGCATACGCCTTATCGAACGCCTCGAGGCCGCTGGTGAAGAACGCGAACGTCGCGCCCGCGAACACGCGCTTGGCCTTGCGCTTCTTGAGGTTATACGCCAGATCGAGGATGGAGTCGCCGGAAGCGATGATATCGTCCGCCACGAACACATCCTTGCCCTCCACGCTGTCGCCCAGATACTCGTGCGCGACGATGGGGTTGCGGCCGTTGACCACGCGGGTGTAGTCGCGGCGCTTGTAGAACATGCCCATATCCACGCCCATCGCGGAGCTGTAATAGATGTTGCGGTTGAGCGCGCCCTCGTCCGGGGAGATGACCATCATGTGATGCTTGTCGATGCGCAGATCGTCATACGTGTGGCACATGGCCTTGAGCATCTGATAGGTCGGCATAATGCTCTCAAATCCGCTCAGCGGGATGGCGTTCTGCACGCGCGGGTCGTGCGCATCGAAGGTGATGATGTTGGAAACGCCCATCGCGACCAGCTCTTGGAGCATCACGGCGCAGTCCATAGACTCGCGGGAGGTGCGGCGGTGCTGGCGGCCTTCGTAAAGCATCGGCATGATGACGTTGATGCGGTAAGCCTTGCCGCTGACCGCCGCGATGATGCGCTTGAGGTCGGCATAGTGCTCGTCCGGCGTCATCGGGATTTCGTGGCCGTAGAGTTTATAGGTGCACTGATATGCGCCGACGTCGCAGATGATGAACAGATCATAGCCGCGAACGGTATCCTTGATCATGCCCTTGCCTTCGCCGGTGCCGAAGCGCGGGCAATGCGCCTCCAGCAGGAAGCCGCTCTTATCCGAGCCGTAGAAGCTGTGGAGCTTCTGGTCGGAGGTCGCGTCCACCTGCCAGTGCATCAGATACTCGTTGACCTTGCGGCCCATTTCCTCGCAGCCGTTCATGGCGATGATGCCCAGCGGCGCAACCGGCCGCGTCGGGAATTTCTGGGACGACTCGATGTTCTCGTTCATGCTTGAATACCCCTTCACAATGTCGATGAGATTCACACGTTTGACAGAATCGAACAGTCTGATTATAACACATTTCGCCCCGAATTGCCTCCCCAATTTGTTATCTTCATAAAATTCGTCCGCTTGTGACAATTTTTCCGCGGCTTTACGGCAACGCTACACCAACTGAGCACTTTTTTAACGCAGTTTTTACGTCGGCACTTCGCCCTTGACCCTCCGCTTTTTGCTTGCTATAATAAAGCTAAATCCATGCAGGGAGGTTTTTGCGTGAAGCGCATTGTTTTAACCGGCGGCGGTACGGCCGGCCATGTTTCGCCCAATCAGGCGCTCATCCCCCATCTGCTCGACGAGGGCTGGGATATCCATTATATCGGCACCAAGAAGGGCATCGAGCGCACGCTGATTGAGCCGATGCAGGGCGTGACCTATCACGCGGTCAGTTCCGGCAAACTGCGCCGTTATTTCGATTGGAAGAATTTCACCGATCCTTTCCGCGTCATCGCGGGCGCGTTCCAGAGCATCGGGATCATCGGCAAGCTCAAGCCGGATATCGTCTTTTCCAAGGGCGGCTTTGTCAGCGTCCCGGTCGTCTTCGGCGCGGCGATCTGCGGCGTGCCGGTGGTGATGCATGAAAGCGACATCACGCCCGGCCTGGCGAACAAGCTGTGCAAGCCGTTCGCCAAATCCATCTGCACGACGTTCCCGGAGTGCGCCAAGCTGCTCGCCCCGAAGGGCGTACAGACAGGCACGCCGCTTCGCGCGCAGATTTTCTCCGGCGACCGCGCGCGCGGCCTCAAGCTGGCCGGTTTCGACGGCCAAAAGCCCGTGCTGATGATGATCGGCGGCTCGCTGGGCGCGCAGACGGTCAACACGGTGCTCCGCGCGGCGCTGCCCGCGCTGACGCAGAAGTTCGACGTGCTGCATGTCTGCGGCAAGGGCAATCTGGATGCGTCGCTGGTCGGCATGCCGGGCTATAAGCAGTTTGAATACCTCTCCGACGAACTGCCGGACGCGTTCGCCTGTGCGGATATCATGCTCTCCCGCGCGGGCAGCAATTCGCTTTCCGAACTGATGGCGCTGTGCAAGCCCGCGCTGCTGATTCCCTATCACAGCGGCCGCGGCGATCAGGTGCTCAACGCCAATTCGCTCAAGGCGCGCGGCCTGGCGCACGTCATGCTGCAAAGCGAGCTGACCGCCGAATCCCTGCCGCCCGCCATCGACGCGCTTTGGGAGGATCGCGAACTGCTGCATCAGCGTCTCGCCGCCCTGCCGGACGCGGACGGCACGCAGCTCGTACTCGACCAGATTCACAAGTACATGAAGAAGTAAAGAGAAGAACGTTGGGGCTTTGCCCCAAACCCCACAAGGAAACTGAGTTTCCTTGACCTTCCGCATTTTCTTTATCGCAAAGCGATAAAGAAAGGAGGGAAATCCAAGAACCTCAGGTTCTTGGCAGGGTTTGGGACAGCGTCCCAAACGTCCCCTGCCTTTAACGAAAGAAGGTGACGCCGTTGGAAGAAGAACTCTCCATGTCCGCCCGCGTCAGCGAGCTGGCGCGTCAACTGCGCAGCAGCGCCTTAACCGATGACCAGCTCGATACCGTGCTGCATAATGCCCATGAGCGCGACATTGCCGCCGCGCTCGAATTGCTGGATGTGCACCAGCGCACAAGACTGTACCGCCTGCTCGGCCTCGAGCGGCTGGGCGACGTGTTCGCCTACGTCAGCGACGCGGGCAAGTACCTGCGCGAACTGCCACAGGAGCAGGCCGCCGATATCGTTGAAGCGATGGACGCAGACGACGCGGTGGACGCGCTGGAAACCGTCTCCCCCGAACTGCGCAGCGCGCTGATGGAAAAGCTCGACCCCGAATCGCAGCACGATATCCGCCTGATCTGTTCCTACCAGCCGGATGAAATCGGCAGCGCGATGAGCACGAACTTCGTCTCCATCAGCCGCCATCTCTCCGTCAAACAGGCCATGCGCGCGCTGATTGCGCAGGCCGAGGAGAACGATAATATCTCCACCCTCTTCGTCAACGACGACGACGGCTCTTTTTACGGCGCGATTGACCTGAAGGATTTGATCGTCGCCCGTGAAGACACCGCGCTCGATTCGCTCATCAGCCGCAACTTTCCGACCGTTTTGGCGCACGAGCATACGGAAGAATGTCTCGACCGCCTGCGCAGTTACGCCGAGGATTCCATCCCGGTGCTGGGCGAAAAACGGCGCGTCATCGGTGTCATCACCACGGACGATATCATCGAGGCCGTGGATGACGCGATGGGCGACGATTACGCCAAACTGGGCGGCTTGACCGGCGAAGAAGATTTGCATGAGCCGCTGAAAACCAGCTTGAAAAAGCGCATGCCGTGGCTGATCATCCTGCTTTTCCTCGGCATGGGCGTTTCCTCCGTCGTCGGGCTGTTCGAGTCCGTCGTTTCGCAGGTCGCGCTGATTGTCTGCTTCCAATCCCTCATTCTGGATATGGCGGGCAACGTCGGCACGCAGTCGCTGGCCGTCACCATCCGCGTGCTGATGGATGAAAAGCTGACGGGCAAGCAGAAGCTCAGTCTGGTGCTCAAGGAAATGCGCGTCGGCTTTTTCAGCGGCCTGATGCTCGGCTTGATGGCGCTCGTGTTCATCGGCCTGTACGTCTGGCTGCTCAAGGGCAAAACGCTCTTCTATTCCCTGTGCATTTCCGGGTGCGCGGGCGCGGCGCTGGTGCTCTCGATGGTGCTTTCCAGCCTTGTGGGCACCGTCGTGCCGATCTTCTTCAAAAAGATTCATATCGACCCCGCCGTCGCTTCCGGCCCGCTGATCACGACCGTCAACGACCTCGTGGCCGTTATCTCCTATTACGGGCTGGCGTATTTCCTGTTCTTCCGGGTGTTCCATCTGGTGTAACGTATGCTAAAACATGAGGGGGCTGTCAAGCCAAAAACTTGGCAGTTTTCTTTTATCAAATGCTGAACGCATCAAGCCACGCCTGCCCGGCGCGGATGCTCGCCTCCACGCGGCTGGGCGCGGGGCCGCCGGGCACGTCGCGCAGCTCCACGCAGGCATGCATGGAACAGGCTTCGTAAACATCCGGCTCAAACAGCTCGGAGAAGGCTTTCAGTTCGTCGATGGACAGATCGAGGATCGCCTTGTTCTCCTTCACGCAGTGCAGCACCAGATGGCCGATGACCGCGTGCGCATCGCGGAACGGCATGCCTTTTTTGACGAGGTAATCCGCCGCGTCCGTCGCGTTGGTGAAACCGCCCGCCGCGCCGCGCGCCATGTTGTCCGTGTTGAACGTGCAGGCCGCGAGCATCGCGTTAAATACGACCAGCGACTTGACCAGCGTGTCGCGCGCGTCGAACAGCGCTTCCTTGTCCTCCTGCATATCCTTGTTGTAGGCCAGCGGCAGGCCCTTGAGCGTCGTCAGCAGGCCGGTGAGGTCGCCGTAGACGCGCCCCGTCTTGCCGCGGATCAACTCGGCCACGTCCGGGTTCTTCTTCTGCGGCATGATGGAAGAGCCGGTCGCATACGCGTCGTCCATCTCCACAAAGCGGAACTCGTGGCTGTTCCAGAGGATCAGCTCCTCGCAGAACCGGGACAGGTGCATCATGCAGGCGGAAGCCGCATAGAGGTAATCGCAGACGAAATCGCGGTCGGCCACGCCGTCCAAGCTGTTCTGCGTGATCGCCGAGAAGCCCAGCAGCTCCGCCACGCGCTCGCGATCGAGCGGGTACGTCGTGCCCGCCAGCGCGCCCGAACCCAGCGGCATCACGTCCGCGTGGGCGTAGACTTCCTTCATCCGCTGCATGTCGCGCGTGAACATCTGGAAATACGCCATCATATGATGGCCGAGGGTGATCGGCTGGGCGCGCTGCAAGTGCGTGTAGCCGGGCATGATGGTGTGCGTGTTCTTCTGCGCGATGGTCAGCAGGGTTTCGCAAAGCTCCCGCTGGAGGGACGCGGCTTCCTTCGCGGCGTCCTTGACATACATGCGGCAGTCGAGCGCAACCTGATCGTTGCGGCTGCGGCCCGTGTGCAGGCGCTTGCCCGCGTCGCCGATGCGCTCGATGAGCAGCTTTTCCACGTTCATGTGGATATCTTCCGCGTCCAGTTCAAAGTGCACCTTGCCCGCCGCGATGTCCGCCTCGATCCCTTTCAGCCCCGCGACAATCGCATCCGCGTCGGCCTTGGGAATAATGCCCTGCTCGCCGAGCATGGTGGCGTGGGCAATCGAACCGGCGATATCCTGATGATAGAGCCGCTGGTCAAAGGTGATGGAAGAATGGAAATCATCGACAAGTCCGTCGGTTTTCTTTTCAAAGCGTCCGCCCCAGAGCTTCATGGAAATCCTCCTCAGTTTGTTTTTTTCGCCGCGAAGCGAAGCAGGGAGTCTGAAGGATATCATCCCTCAGGCAGGTGCGGGCAGCCGCCCGCCGTATCCCCGTCCAAAGAAACGCAAGTTTCAGAGGAGACCGCAAAGCGGTCTGCGATTGAAACGGCTTTTACGTGCAAACACGGCTTTAAAGTATAAATTCTCCCTCCCCCTGCGGGGAGGGAGAATTTCTTTTAGCGTAAAGCTTACTTCTCCAAACCGGCCTTTTCCTTCATCATAGCCTGAACCTTGAGCGGCAGACCGTAGAGGTTGATGAAGCCGGCGGAATCCTTGTGGCTGTACATCTCGCCGGAGTCGCCGAAAGTCGCGATATCCTCCATGTACAGGCTGTACGGAGAGGTCACACCCGCGCCGATGCAGTTGCCCTTGTAGAGCTTGAGCTTGGCGGTGCCGGTCACGTACTTCTGGGTCACATCCACAAACGCGGAGAGGCTTTCGCGCAGCGGCGCATACCACAGGCCGTTGTAAACCAGCTCGGCGAACTTCACGGCCACCTGATCCTTGTAATGGGCGGTGTCGCGGTCAACGGTGATCTCCTCGAGGTTGCGGTGCGCCGCATAGAGCAGCGTTCCGCCCGGGGTTTCGTACACGCCGCGGGACTTCATGCCCACCAGCCGGTTCTCGACCATATCTGCAATGCCCACGCCGTTGCGCGCGGCAATCTCGTTGCAGGTTTCAAGCAGCTTCACCGCGTCCATCTTCTCGCCGTTGACGGCCACCGGCACGCCCTGCTCGAAGTCGATGGTCACGTATTCCGGCTTATCCGGCGCATCCTCCGGGTATTTGCAGATCAGCGGCAGATCGCGCGGCGGCTCGTTGGCCGGGTCTTCCAAATCGCAGCCCTCGTGGGAGAGATGCCAGATGTTGCGATCCATCGAATACGGGCGATCCTTCTTCACCGGGACGGGGATATTGCGCGCCTCGGCATACTCAATTTCCTCTTCGCGGGTCTTGATATCCCACTCGCGCCACGGCGCGATGATCGGCATGTTCGGCGCAAACGCCTTGATGGAAAGCTCGAAACGCACCTGATCGTTGCCCTTGCCGGTGCAGCCGTGGCAGATCGCGTCGCAGCCTTCCTTCTCGGCAATTTCAACCAGCCGCTTGGCAATCAGCGGACGGGCGAAGGAGGTGCCCAGCAGGTACTTGCCCTCATAGACAGCGTCGGCCTTGAGCGTCGGCCAGATGAAATCCTCGACGAATTCTTTGCGCAGATCCTCGATATAGAGTTTCTCCGCGCCGGTCTTCTTGGCCTTCTCGTGCAGCGGCGCAAGTTCTTCGCCCTGCCCCACGTCAGCGGCGCAGCAAACCACGGCGCAGCCGTAGTTTTCCTTGAGCCACGGGATGATGATGGACGTATCCAGACCGCCGGAATAGGCCAGCAGAACGCGCTTATAAGTTTTCTTATCCGCCATGATGATTTCCTCCATATCTCCGCCCGGCGATTGCGTCAGGGGAATTGCTTGATGATGGTATGCATTATAGCGCGCAGCTCATAAAAATGCAATACTTCTGAGTAAATATTCCGTCAAAACGTGAATTTACGTCAGTTTTATACAATATTTTGTATATCTTGATGGGAATTTTGATTATCTTCGCTCTCTGCGCATGCATAATCGAATGTATATGCAGTCCCGTTTCAAAAAAACGCCTTTGATTGACATTCGGCACAAAATACGTTAAACTGATACATGAAACGTTTTGTTTTCATTTCAATATAAAAGGCGGAGACTTTTTTGAGAATACTGGGCATCGACCCCGGCCTGGCGACGATGGGCTGGGGCGTGATTGAGGCGGACGGCTACCGCGAAAAGCTGGTGCAGTACGGCGCGCTGATCACCTACCCGCGCGATACCTTTCCCACCCGCCTGCGCTGCATCTATACGGGCGTACGCGGCCTGCTGGAAACCTTCAAGCCGGACGAAATCGCGTTTGAAGAGCTGTTTTTCTCCAAAAACGTGACGACGGGCATACAGGTCGGCGGCGCGCGCGGCGTGGCGCTGGTCGCCTGTCAGGAATATACGGACAAATTGTTTGAATATACGCCGATGCAGATCAAGCAGGCCGTCGTCGGTTACGGCGGCGCGGATAAGCATCAGGTTCAGATGATGGTGCGGATGCTGCTGGGCATCAAGGAGATTCCCAAGCCGGACGACGCGGCGGACGCGGTGGCCTGCGCCATCACCCACGCGCACGCAGGCGCGGGGCGCGTGCATTTCAGGATTAAGTGAGGCTATCATGATTGATTTCATCGAAGGCACGGTGGAAAGCAAGGCGCCGGGCGAGCTGGTCATCAGCGCAGGCGGCGTCGGTTTTCTTTTGATGTGCTCCAACGCAACGCTGGCGGAAGCCCCGGCGAAGGGCGAAAAATGGCGCTGCTATTCCGTTTTGAACGTGCGCGAGGACGCAATGGAGCTGTTCGGTTTTGCCAGTCGGCAGGAACGCGCGATGTTCAAAAAGCTCTGTCAGGTGACGGGCGTGGGCGCAAAGACAGCGCTGGGCGTGCTCTCCGCGCTGCCGGTGCGCGACCTCTCCGTGGCGATTGTCACCGGGGACGTGGCGGCGCTCTCCCGCGCGCCGGGCATCGGCAAAAAGACCGCGCAGCGTATCGTTTTGGAGCTCAAGGATAAAGTAGAACAGCAGGATGTTTCCTCCCCCGCCGGCAGCGCCGCGCCTGCCGCGCCCGTTGTCGGCGACGCGCAGCGGGAAGCGCAGGCGGCTTTGCAGGCGCTGGGCTACACCTCCGCCGAGGCGGCGCGCGCCATCAACCTCGTGCGCGATCAGGCGGATACCGTCGATGCGTTGATCATGCTGGCGCTGCGCCAGATTGGCTCTCTCTGACCAACCCATTCAAGGAGGCAAGACGATGATGAAACTGCCCGAAGATCCCGTGATGCTGCTGAGCTTTGTCAACACGAAACTGCGCGATCAGTATGCGTCGCTCGACGAGCTTTGCGACGATTTGCATGTGTTGAGCTTTGAGCTGGAAGATAAACTCGGCGAAATCGGCTATTTTTATAACGCCAAAGAGAATCGCTTCGTTTAATCCAGCCTGCGTATATCCCTTCGCGAAGCGATATGGGAAGCGCCGGAACCTCAGGTTTCGGTCGGAGCGCGAGGCAGCGCCTCGCAAATAGGAGAACAACATGGAAGAAGAACGACTTGTGATGAGCGGCTTCCGCGAGGAAGAGGATGATCAGGAAAGCAGCCTCCGCCCCAAAACCCTGCGCGAATACGTCGGCCAGCAGGCGGTGAAGGACAGCCTGAACATCTATATTCAGGCCGCGAGGCAGCGGCGGGATTCGCTCGATCACATTCTGCTCTACGGCCCGCCGGGCTTGGGCAAAACGACGCTGGCGGGCATTGTCGCCAGCGAAATGGGACAGAACATCCGCGTGACCAGCGGCCCGGCCATCGAGCGCGCGGGCGACCTGGCCAGCCTGCTGACCAACCTGTCAAGCGGCGACGTGCTGTTTATCGACGAAATCCACCGCCTGTCCCACGCAGTCGAAGAGGTGCTCTACCCCGCGATGGAGGATTACGCGCTGGATATCATGATCGGCAAAGGCCCGTCGGCGCGAAGCATCCGGCTTGATCTGCCGAAATTCACGCTCATCGGCGCGACGACGCGCGCGGGTTCGCTTTCCGCGCCGCTGCGCGACCGTTTCGGCATCATCTTCCGCCTACAAATGTACACGACGGAGGAGCTGATGCAGATTGTGCATCACTCCGCGGGCGTTTTGAACATTCAGGCCGAGGAGGACGGCGTGCGCGAAATCGCGCGCAGAAGCCGCGGCACGCCGCGAATCGTCAACCGGCTGCTCAAGCGCGTGCGCGACTATGCGCAGGTGCGCGGCGACGGCGTGATCACCAAAAAGATGGCGCAGGAAGCCCTGACGCTGCTGGACGTGGACGACCTCGGCCTCGACCGCGTGGACAGAACGATTTTGACCACGATGATGAAGAAATTCGACGGCCGCCCGGTGGGTCTTGACACGCTGGCGGCGACGACCGGCGAGGACGCGGTGACCATCGAGGACGTGGTCGAGCCGTATCTGATGCAGCTGGGCTTCATCATGCGCACCCCGCGCGGGCGCATCTGCACCCAAGCCGCCTACGACCACATGAAAATCCCGATGCCGCAGGCCGCAAGGCCGGACGGGCAGACGAGTTTATTAGATTAAAAAGTACGTTGGGGCTTTGCCCCAAACCCCACCAAGAACCTGAGGTTCTTGGATTTCCCGCCTTCCGCTTCGCGGCATGCCGCGAAGCATCGTGGAAGGTGCAGGGAACTCAGTTCCCTGCCGGGGCTTGGGGCAGCGCCCCAACGTAACTCCTTACACAGAAAAGAGAGTTTCTATGAAGACAAGCGATTTTGATTATGATCTGCCGCAGGAGCTGATCGCGCAGACCCCCGTTGAGCCGCGCGATAGCAGCCGCCTGCTCGTTTACCATCGCGATACCGGCGCGGTCGAGCATAAAATCTTCCGCGACGTGATTGATTACCTCAACCCCGGCGACGTGCTGGTCATCAACCAGACCCGCGTGATTCCCGCGCGCCTGTACGGCGTGAAGGAAGGCACGGGCGGCGCGATTGAGTTTCTGCTTCTGCGCCGGCTGAACCTGACGGATTGGGAGGTCATCCTCAAGCCCGGCAAAAAGGCCAAGCCCGGCGCGCGCTTCGTGTTCGGCAACGGCGAGCTCGTCGCCGAAATCCTGACCATCAGCGAGGACGGCGGGCGCACCGTGCGCTTCTTCTACGAAGGCGTGTTCGAAGATGTGCTCGACCGCCTCGGCCAGATGCCCCTGCCGCCGTATATCCACGAAAAACTCGAGGATAAGACGCGCTACCAGACCGTCTATGCCAAAGTGGACGGCAGCGCCGCCGCGCCGACCGCAGGCCTGCACTTCACCCCCGAGCTGCTCGAGCGCATCAAGCAGAAGGGCATCGACGTGGTGCCGGTGCTGCTGCACGTCGGTCTGGGCACGTTCCGCCCCGTCAAGGAGGACGACGTGGCCGATCACCACATGCACAGCGAATATTACGAAGTCACGCCCGAGCAGGCGGACGCGATTAACGCCGCGAGAAAGCGCGGCGGCCGCATCGTCTGCGTCGGCACGACGAGCGTGCGCACGCTGGAAACCGTCGCGACGGAGGACGGCGTCGTTCACCCCGGCAGCGGTTTCACCCAGATTTTCATCACGCCCGGCGTGAAGATCAAGGCTGTGGACGCGCTGATTACCAATTTCCATCTGCCGCAGAGCACCCTGCTCATGCTCATCTCCGCGCTGATGGGGCGCGAAAACGCGCTGGCCGTCTATAAGCAGGCCGTGGAGGAAAAATACCGCTTCTTCTCCTTCGGCGACGCGATGATGATCACCGGCGAACCGCAAAAAGACGCGTAATCCCTCACTTTCGCCCATTTGTGGCATAGCCAAACCACACTTTATGGCGTATAATAACAGATAGATTCACGCCCCGTGTGGGCGCAGACACGAAGGAGCGAATAAACATGGGATACAAACTGTTCAGCGACGTGACCGCCGACGTCAGCGAAGAGCTGATGCAGGGCATGCCCGAGGTTGAATTTGTGCCGATGCAGGTGGAGCTTGGCGGCGAAAACTATACCTACGGCCCCGGCGGCAACCTGACGGTTGAGCATTTTTACGCCGAACAGCGTGCGGGCAAATTCGCCAGCACGTCGCAGATCAACCCGATGGTCTATCGCGAGTGCTTTGAAAAGACGCTCAAGGCGGGCGAGGATATCCTCTACCTGTGCTTCTCCTCCGGCCTGTCGAGCACGCTGCAATCCGCTAACCTGTGCGCGCAGGAGCTGCGCGAGGAATACCCGGAACGCAAGCTGATCGTTGTGGATACGCTCTGCGCCGCCGTCGGCGAGGCGATGCTCGTCCGCGAAGCCGCGCGCAAGCAGCAGGAGGGTCTGACCATCGAGGAACTGGCCGCGTGGGTGGAGGAAAACCGCCTCAAAATCTGCCACTGGTTCACCGTCGATTCGTTCGACCACCTCAAGCACGGCGGCCGCGTTTCCGCCGCCGCGGCAGTCGTCGGCACGATGCTGCAAATCAAGCCGCTGCTGCATGTCGACGACGAAGGCAAGCTGCGCGTAGCCGAGAAGCCGCGCGGCCGCAAGCAGGCCATCCGCACGCAGGTCGCCCACATGAAAGAGGGCTGGACGCCGGAAATGGGCAAGCTGGTCGTCATCGGCCACGGCGACTGCCCGGACGACGTGGAGCAGCTCCGTCAGGCCGTGCTCAAGGAATTCCCGGACGCGGATATCCGCGTGGCGTATATCGGCCCGGTCATCGGCGCGCATACCGGCCCCGGCATGCTGGCGCTGATCTATTGGGGCACGAATCGGTAAACTCCAGAAAATCAGCTATCCTTCCCCCGACAGGGAAGGATAGCTTTCATTTGCGGCTTTCATTTGCGTTCGCTTTAGCGGTTGCAATTTTGTCAACCGGGGCGTATAATAGAAATGGTGCTTTTTTTGCGTCCAAAAATAACAACAAAGGAATTTGCAGCCATGCGTTTTCACACCGCTCACACCCCTACGTCGCTCACCGAAGGCCCGATCGCACAGGCGCTGATCTCCTTCGCGCTCCCGCTGTTTCTGGGCAACCTGTTCCAGCAGCTTTATAACACGGCGGATTCCCTGATTGTCGGCAACTTTCTGGGCAGCGAAGCCCTGGCCGCCGTCAGCTCTTCCGGCAACCTGATTTTCCTGATGGTCGGCCTGGTCAACGGCATTTCGATGGGCGCGGGCGTGGTCATCGCGCGCTATTTCGGCGCGAAGGACTACGACCGCATGCAGAAGACCATCCACACGCTGCTGGCCTTCGGCCTCGTCGCGGGCGCGCTGCTAACCGTCGTCGGCATGACGCTCTCGCCGGTGATGCTGCGGCTGATGGATACGCCGGAAACCGTTCTGCCCAATTCCATCAGCTATTTCCGCACGTATTTCACCGGTTCGCTGGCCTTCGTGCTTTACAACATCTGCATGGGCATTTTGCAGGCCGTCGGCGACAGCCGCCATCCGCTGCAATACCTGATCATCTCCTCCATCGTCAACATCGTGCTCGATTTGATTTTCGTCGGCGTTTTCCACATGGGCGTGGGTTCCGCCGCCGCGGCGACGGCCATTTCCCAGCTCGTGAGCATGACGCTGTGCATGATCCGCCTGATGCGCAGCGACCGCGCGTATCGCGTCGATCTGTGCAAGATCCGCTTCGACGGGCGCGCCATCCGCGAGATTCTGCAAAACGGCCTGCCCGCAGGCTTGCAGAACAGCATCATCTCCATCGCCAACGTCGTCGTGCAGAGCAACATCAACCAGTTCGGCGCGGCGGCGATGGCGGGCTGCGGCGCGCACAGCCGCATCGAGGGCTTCGGCTTCCTGCCCGTCACCTGCTTCACGATGGCGCTGACCACCTTTGTCAGCCAGAACCTCGGCGCGAAAGCATATGACCGCGTGAAGAAAGGCATCCGCGTGGGCATCTTCTGCTCGGTGACGATTGCGGAAACCATCGCGCTGCTGATTTTCATCTTCTCCCCCAAGCTGATCGGCCTGTTCACCAGCGACGCGGAATCCATCGCCTTCGGCGTGATGCACGAGCGCACGACCGCGCCGTTCTTCTTCCTGCTGGCGTATTCGCACTGCATGGCCGCCATCTTCCGCGGTGCGGGCAAATCCACCGTGCCGATGCTGGTGATGCTGCTGTGCTGGTGCATCATCCGCGTCACCTACGTCACCATCGCGGTCAAGTTCTTCCCGGTGCTGCGCACGGTCTCGTGGGCTTACCCGATCACGTGGGGACTGAGCACGCTGGTGTTCACGCTCTATTACTTCAAGGCCGACTGGATGCACGCGTTTGAAAAGCGCGAGAAGAAGGCGTAATCTTTCCTTCCGCCGATTGCTGAATCGGCGGATTTTTTTCGGCCTTTGCGTTCCTCATTCAGCCCGTAAACCGATGCAAACGGTTTGTTTTGCTGAATATTGCATTTTCTATCCATATTTTTTTGCATCTTTCAGCTTTTCAAGTGAAATCGTTTATGATATACTATATGATTGTTTGAAAGCAGCCCGGGAGCGCATTTCCGCTCCTTTACATCGCCCCAAGGAGGATCAACCATGCCTGATACGCCGATGCCCGGTTCGCTCGCGGCTGAAACCGCCCGCCGCCGGACGTTCGCCATTATCTCCCACCCGGACGCCGGCAAAACGACGCTGACCGAAAAGCTGCT
>CAKTXH010000067.1 GCA_934630975.1 uncultured Clostridia bacterium
GGCCGCGTGTAACCGTGGTCGAAACTGACCACCCGCGTCCAGTGCCATGGAATTTTGAACGGTTTGATGACGTGCGTGTACAGCCCGTCCTCGTAGTGCGCCGGATCGTCCACGAACTCCGGGAAAGCCTGCCCGTCGAACGCGTCCCATTTGCCCAAAAGCAGCGCTTCCCGCAGCGCCTTGGGCTTCTGTTCCAGCTCGATGATGTAGTCCCGCGTGATGTGCGGATTGTCCATCGCCGTCGCGGGGATGTATTCAATCCGCCGCACGCTCACCCCGCCGAGGATGTCGCTTTCCACCGCCGTCTCCGCGACGCGCTGCCCCGTGCCCGTCGCGTCCACGAATCGCGCCTTGACCCATGCGTGCCCCGGCCCGCCGGGGTTGCTCGCGCAGCGCACGCAGGGCGTAATGCCCAGCCGCTTCTCCGCGCGCAGCCTTGTCCGCAGATAGTCGTACATCGGCTTGGTGAAATGCGTCAGTTCGTCGAAGTACAGCCAGTGGATTTCCGCGCCCTGATACTTGAGCAGCCCCTCGCCCTCGTTGCTCAGGTGGCAGAAGTGGATGACGCTCCCGTTGCTCAGCCGCAGTTCGTGCGCGCTGGAAACGTATTTGCCCAGCTCCTTGGGCGCAATGCGCAGCATCGTCCGCACCAGCGTCATTTCCAGTTCCGGGTATGTCCGCCTGAATAAGTACGCGTGTGTCTGCGGATATTTCAGGCACCGCATCAGCGCATCCCAGCAGATCGCGTAACTCTTTCCGCCGCCTGCCGCCCCGCCGTAGAGCACCTCGTCCGCCGTGCTCGCGTGAAACGCAAGCTGCTTGTCCGTCGGCCGATAGGCCAGCTCAAGCTCCATGCCTTACCCCTCCTTTCTCTTTTCAGCGCTTTCCGGCATGCCCAGCGGCGGCGCGCCCTGCGCGAATCGAATCACCACGTCGCTCCTGCTCTCCTTCGGCACGCGAACGCCCGCCCGGTCGAGGATGTCCTTCGCCGCCCTCTGGCTGATCGTCTCGTTCACCTCGCCGTCCAGCAGCAGCGCCGCCTGCCGCCGCGCCGCTTCTTCCGCGCTCTTGTTTACGCAGATCTGCGCCCGCAGCTTTGCCGCCTCGCTTCGCTTTCTGTATACTTCCAGCCGCGCCAAATCGCCCAGCACCGTTTTGACCTGCCGCAGGCTGATTCCCAGCCGCGCCGCGATCTCCTCTTCCTCCCGGTTCTCCTCAAAGTAAAGCCGAACCGCTTCGCTCTTCATGCTCTCCGTCATCTTCATCTCCATCCCTCCCCTCTTTCGGGCGTCAAAAAAGCCGCTCCCTTTCGGAAACGGCCTCTGCCCATTTTCTTTTTTCGTCAAAGATTCCCTTCTCTAAGCAGCTTTTGAGTCCCCCCAACCTCCCCTTTCTAAGGGGAGGGGGACCGCCGCAGCGGTGGAAGGGTGATCCCCCGGACGCGCCCCGCAGGGCGATATCGTCCGGGACGTAATCCCCGTTCCCGGGTGCAGGGTGTCCCTGCTCGTTTTAATGGGGGTTATGGGGTTCTTAGGGGATTTAGGGAGGGCCGCAGCCGAGCGCGCCCTGTGGGCGGCTCAGCGAGGCGGAGCGCCCCAAGCGAAAGGGAGCAACCCCGTTGCGACCATTGAGCGTGGTTAATCGAAATCGTCCGGGAAACTCGCATAGTCGCCGTTCCGGCTCCTTGCGATTTCCGATTTCCGCCATGCTTTTTCCCGCACAGCGGGCGCATGGCTCCAATCCCCCTAATCCCCTAAGCCCAGCGGAGCGCGTCGCCTGCATGGCCCTCAGGCCATGCTTCGTCTCTCCGTTCCCCATCGAAAAAGCTGCTTTTCGAAAGCAGTTCTTCTTGTCCTCTTTGACTGATCTTATCATACCACATCTTTTTCTGCGCCGCAACCTGACATTTAGCGGACATTTTTCTGACATCCGGCAGACATGTGCCGGACGTCAATCGTTCGTTTTTCCCGCCTTATCCGTTCCCCTCTTCCTCCTTTTCGATCTCCCGCTTGTAGCGCCGAATCTGCCGCTCGCATCTGTCCGTCATCCGCGATACGTCCTCCAGATTCATCCCGCAAATGTAGTAATATAAGCAAAAAGCGTATGCGCCGCTCTTCATCCCGATCATCGCTTCCCGCGCCTCTTTCTCGTATTCCCGCAGCCGCTTCTCTTCCCGCTCCAGCGATCTCTCCAGCGATTCCTTCAGCATCACTTTCATCTCCAGCCCGCGCGCCAGTCCGCCCTTTCCTCTGGGCATCCCGTCGATCTGCACGCCGGAAATCGTCGCCTTCGCGTCCTCCAGCCGCTCGCGCAGCTCCCTGACCAGCCTTGCCTGGCTTCTCACCCGCAGCAGCGTCTGCCTGTCCTTCTGTGTCATCGTATCATACTCCCCTTTTGCGTCCGCCGGCCTGTCCGGCTCACATCTCCGTCTCAGCGATCCATGCTTCCTCGTCCGTCCGTTTCAGCCGCTCTTCGCATGCGCCGCAGCCGTCACATTCTTCCTTGAGGTGCATCACACAGGAAAACGCCATTTTGTCCTCCTCGTTCTCGTCGTCTGTTCTCACCGTCTGCATGCCGTTCGCATCCCGGGGCAGAAATGCGAACGTTTGTTCCCATTTTACGCGATTCGACCCGCTTTGTCAACCCGAACGCCTGTCCAAAACCGTCCGTTTTAGCCGCCCCATCCATATTTTCATCTGTGGCCGCTTCTTCCACCCTCCAATTTCATCAAAAAAGACGCAGGATTTCTCCTGCGCCCGATTATAGATCATAACTTCTCGGTATCTTTCTATTTCATTCATAAATTGCATTATATTCCATTCGGTTTGTCGTTCCGAGAATTGCCTCCCTCTTCGAGGGAGGTGGCACGACGAAGTCGTGACGGAAGGAGTTCGCTTCACACATGCAGCAGCCTCATCACGTCCTCTTTTTCGACCCCTGCCAGCCGCAGCTTGTGCGCCTCTTCGAGCAGCCGCCCCATCTCTTCGCCCGGCTCGATGCCCCGTTCGATCAAATCCGCTCCCGTCACATACGGCTCGGCCATCATTTCTTCAAACCTCGCGAACCGCTCCCGAATCACGCGTTCGGTCTCCTCATACGGTGCGGCGTTTCCCCGCCCCATGTGGTCGGCCTTCGCCAGCAGCATCAAATCCTCCGGGCAGGCGCTCGCGTCGAACATCCTGTTCCACGCCTTCTGTCCGCTGTGCTGTGCCGCATACAAATTCGGCTTCATGTGCAGCTCCACCATGCTGATCACGTATCGGCCAAGCGTCTTCTCCCTCGTCAGCCGCTTTAAAAATTTCTGCGCCAGCGGCACGCCCGCCGTCTCGTGCCCATACGCGTGAATCACGCCGTCTTTCTCCTGCATCGCGACGGCCTTGCCTACGTCGTGCAGCAGCGCCGCAAGCATCAGCCCCAGCGGATTTTTCGCCTTGTCCCTGAGCTTGGCCGCTTCGTCCACGACCCGCATCGTGTGCGTCCATGCGTCGCCCTCCGGGTGCGCGTCCGCCCGCTGTTTCACGCCTTGCAGCGCCGCGACCTCTTTCGGCCACGGCTGAAGCTGGCCCATCGCCCGCAGCGTCTCGAAAAATCGAGACGGCCTCTCGCTTTTCAGCAGCGCCTTTGCCATTTCGCCCATCACGCGTTCCATCGCCAGCCCGCGGAGGTCGAGCGTCCGGCAGAGCGCCATCGTCTCCGGCGCAATCGCGAAATCGAACCGCGCCGCGAACTGCGCCGCCCGGATGACCCGCAGCGGGTCGCGCCGAAACGTCTCGTCGTCCACGCGCCGGATCACACGGTTTCGGATGTCCGCCTGCCCGCCGAACAGGTCGATCAGCTCCCCGGTCAGCGCGTCCCGCATCATCGCGTTCATCGTGAAATCGCGCCGTCTCGCCGCTTCCCTCACGCCCATGAACGGGTCGATGTCCGCGTCCTCGCCCTTTCCGGCGCCGCGCCGGGGCAGCGCGATATCCAGCGTGTAGCCCCGCAGCGCAAACACGCCGAAGCTCGCGCCCATCTCCTTCCACGGCCCGATCTCGCCGAGCATCCCCCGCACCGCGTCCGCCGTCATTCCGTGGATTTCGATGTCCACATCCTTGCTTTCCCGCCCCATCACGCCGTCGCGGACAAAGCCCCCGACCAGGTAGACGCGTCCGCTCCTTTCGGCGGCCATCCGCGCAATCCGCCGCGCCATCTCCAAATCCCTTTCCACTTTCTTCCTCCCCGTTTGCACGTATTCAAAAAACACGTATTGACTTTATCCGTATTCTGTCTTATAATCTTCGCACATAGAAGGAGGATTGAGCTTATGCCCCCGACATCGCTTGATTTAGAGCGCGAAATTCTTGCAGCCGGCTGGCGCTTTGATTCTCAAAAGGGCTCGCACCGTCAATATGTCCATCCCTCCAAGCTCGGCAAAGTGACGATTCCGTTTCACAAAGGGAAGGATCTTCCCAAAGGAACCGTCAATTCCATTCGTAAACAAGCCGGATTGAAATAAACAAGGAGGTCAACCGTTATGCTGTCTATGTATCCTGCCTGTTTCTTCAAGGAAGAAAACGGTTATTCTGTTATTTTTCCTGATCTGGACGATCTGGCGACCTGCGGAGAAAATCTGGAAGAAGCCATGACTATGGCCGTCGATTGTCTTGCAGGTTATCTCTATACGCTCAAGCAGGAGGGGAAAAAAGCGCCCAAGCCCTCCTCCGTTTCCTCTGTTCAAATCGAGCGGGTTGCTCAATCGCTCGATATTGACGATGCGTCGGATGCTTTCGTCAATCTGGTCAGCGTCGATGTGCCCGCCTATGCTAAATCCCATTTTGAGCGTTCCGTCAAAAAGACGCTGACCATCCCGGAATGGCTGAACAACGCGGCGATTGAAAAAGGGCTGAATTTTTCTCAAGTCCTTCAGGATGCGCTCAAGCAGCGCCTCCAAAACGCCTGATTTTTTTGCTCCGCATGGCGGGGCTTTTTATTTTCTGCTCAACTTTTTTGATCCACGCCCTCTGTCTTCGTCCCGTTCGAATCCAAAATCGCCTTTCGTTATTCTTCCGCTGTCTTTACCAGTATTCCTTCCCCAAAAACCTTCCCGGCTTCCTCCTCCATCGCCCGCCGTTCCTCTTCCGTAACCGCTCGAAACAGCGCAACTTCGAGCTTTTTGCCCGTCTTTTTCCACTTGCCCGCAACGCGCCCGCCCAGCAGCACCGTCGGCGCGACGATTCCTGCCAGATTGAACACGGCGCGCAGATTCTCCTGCGCAAGCGTCAGGCTGGTTTTCTTTTCGTATCCCAGCATCATCGGGTCGAACCCCGCCAGATACGCGCATTTCGGCACTTCGCCCGTCTCGGCCTGCGCATCCATGAAGAAATCCTCCCCGCCATAGACCGCGCGCCGCAAATCGAGCTTCTCCGCCCGCGCCGCAACCTCGCGCATGCCCCAGCCCGTAAAATACGCCGCGTCGCGGATCGTCGCCGGGCCGTAGCCCGTGAAATACCGCCGCAGGATCTCGTCCCGCGCGCGTTCTTTCTCCCAGCTTTCGTGCGGCTCGAGCAGCACAAACCGCTTGACCGCCTCCGCCGCGTAAGCAATTTCGCCGTTCTCCGCCATCGCCCGCAGCAGGCCGCCCCACGCGTCAAACGCGCTTTTCTCCTCGTCCTCGGTCATGCCGTTTGCGCGGCAGATTTGCCGCAGCCGTTCGCGCTCCCCTTCGCCGTTTCGGATGGCTTCGCGGATGATTTCACCAAGCGCCCGCTTTCTCTCCGCGCTTATCCGTTCGTCGCTCTCCATGCGGTCGCAGGGGCGCAGGGCATGCGTCCGTCCGTCGTAGAGATACAGCGGCGCGTCCGCCCGCAGGATGGTATGCATCGTGCCGCGCATCGTCCACGTCCGCACGCAATCCGCAAGCGCCGCGTCGCCGTCGCCTGCGCGGATCGTCAGCGCATGCCGCGCCTGCATCGCGAACTGGCTTTGCAGCCCGCAAAGCCCGCGCACAATCTCCCGCCCCGGTTTCTTCGCGCTCAGCCCGTGCGCCGCGCACCGCATCGCGATGATTTCTTCCGCTTCCATCTTCCCTCCGTCAGCCCTTCGTCTCCGTGCGCCGGTACTCGCCCTGCGCAAAAACCGGCTTGAAGCCCAGCGCCCGGTAGAGGTGATTGGTCACGGGGTTGCGCCTGTCCACGTTCAGCGTCGCGGTTTTGCCCGCCGCCAAAATCTCGTTTTTGATGGCGTTGACCACCTTTCGGGCATAGCCTTTCCCTCTGTATGCCTCGCGGGTATAGACGTTGGTGATGCGCATGCTTTTCCCGATGTCTCGCACCGCCTTGCCCACGCTGGCGACTCGTCCGTCCGCCCGAATCACGCGGAAATCCCCGATGCTCCTGCGCATCGCTTCCCGGTTCAGCTTATCCTGCAAGTTGCACTCGATCAGAAACCGCTCCATGCACATGCAGATTTCGTCCAGATCGCCCTCGTCCGCCGCCCCGACCTCCGGCGACGACGGCTCGGTGCTCTCCCGCGCCTCCATGAATTCCATCGCCAGCGTCTCTTCGTATCGAACGCCGAGCCGCGCTTCCATCTCGCGCGCCACCGCGTCGCCCAGCGTCTTTTCGCTCAGGTAATTTCTGACTTCGTAGCCTTCGCGCGTCAGGAAATCCAGCAGCTCGCCCGCGCAGTCTGCGTCCCCGAACAGCTGCAAATGATACGGCTCGACCTTCATTGCCAGCAGCGTCTTTCCGTTCCTTTCGCATTTCACCGCGTAGTTGATTTTGCCCGTCTCTTTCAGCAGCGGCGCATCCAGCGCCATAAACGCGGAAATCTGCGGATTCGTGTCCAAAAGCGCCTGATTCTCCGCTAAAAACGCCGCGCCGTCCGCGTAAATTTTAATTTCGGCTTCTCCATCGTTCATAACCCTCAACTCCGTTTCATGCCAGTCGGTAAAAATACGGGCCGAACTCACTTTCATGCGTCTTGATATACGTCCACTTTCCCGAAAGCGACATCGCGTAGCACTCCATTCGTTTATCCAGCTCCACCGCCGTCGGCGATTTCGGGGGCCGGAAATCCTTGCAGAACCACGGCCCGCCGTATTCCGCATCATGCTTATCCGCCGCATCGAACGCCTGCCGCGCCGCGTCCCCGGTCAAGAAAGAACCCTCCGGCTTTAATTTCCATGAAAACACATGCCAGATGAAGTTGCCGTCGTCATAAACATACCTTTGCAGAAGTGTTTTCGGTATGTCCGCGGCAAAGCTCTTCAGCCATCGCTCTTCAAACGCATTGAACCGGCTCATTTTCTTCCTCCTCTCAAATCTCCCGCCTCATCACGATATACTCGTCCTCGCGCAAAACCTCAAACCCGTTCTTCTTCCAAAACGCGAAGCTCTGCGGGTTTCCCCTGTCCACGCCGAGCTGAATTTCCCGATAGCCCACCGCTTTCAGGCTTTCCGCAAAGCCGCGGATGATTCCGCTTCCGACGCCTTTCCCCTGTTTTTCCGCGCTGACCATAAACAGCCCGATCCACGCGGTTTCCTTCGCGGGATAGCCGCTGATCCAGTCCAGAACGGCGGCCAGCTTTTCCTCCTCAAAAAATCCGACGTAAGCCTTGTCCGCCATGCTCTTTTTCGGCGGGAGCGCGGTCATGTCCGCCAGCACGCTTTCCCGCGTCGCCATCGGCGGGTGATATTGGTAGAACAGGCGGTTTCCTTCACAGAGCGCCAGAATCGCGTCTATATCCCGCTCGTTCAGCCGCCGCACCTGAAAGGCCTTGCCCGGCATTTCTGTCTGCATCTTCATTCCTCCACCTTGTCCAGATTCTTCCATCCGAATCGCGCAATCGAAACGATCATGGAAACTTCCGTCACCACCTCGTCGAGCACCCCCGCCGCCGATCCGCTGATTACGCTGTATACAATCCACAGCGGCGAATTGACGAGCATCCCCGCCAGCCGGATGGTTCGCCCGTTGCGCGTGTAACCCGCGATTGTCGCCGCGATGTTCGCCACGACCGGCAGCAGCGAAACCCAGCCCGCCCATGTCAAAGCCAGCGCCGCCAGCTGCATCAGGCAGAGCGCCGCGCACATCCCCCAGCTCTTGGCGAATTTCCATCTACTCCCCAGGCAGAACGACCGCAGCGTGTTGATGATGTAGCTCACGCCGCCCGTCACCGCGCCCAGCAGCATCAGGTGCAGCGTGTACACCAGATACGAATAAAACTGCACCCGGAATAGTTTTTTGTTATCCTTGCATTGGTACGAGGAAAAGAACAGCAGCGTTCCGCAAAACCCAATCAGTTGAATCCCGATGTTTTTCATGCGTATGCCTCGAAAATCCGTTATAACCCCATCACATACACCTGGCACGGGTTCCATTCGTCCCACAGGTGCGGAAACACCTCGAACTCCTTGAATCCCATCGCCAGATAGAACCGATTCGTCGCGTCATACTCGGCGTATTTGCCCATCTGCACCGTTTTCACCTGCATGAACGCATAACCCGCCTCGCGCGCCGCCCGTCTGGCCGCTTCCACCAGCGCGCGACCGACGCCCGCCCTGTGACGGTCTTTCAACACGCCCATCACGTACAGCTCCACCGTGTCGCGCCCCGTCTCTTTCAGATACAGAAAACCGACCGGGTTTTCTTCATCCGTCGCGGCGAAAAAGAGCTTGTCCGCGCTCTCGCGGATGTATTCCTCCCGCGCTTCCGGGATGCCGAACCACTCCGGCAGGGCTTCCAAAATCGCGCGGCTGATTGCCTGCTTTTCCTCCGCGTTTTCGATCGGTCGAATTTCGGTTGTCATCTTGCTTTTCTCCGTTTCCTTATTTTTCCAGTGCCCGCCGAATCTTTTCCACGTTCCGTTCAACTTTGTCCGTTCCATCGACCCGCAGAATCGGGCATTGCAGCATGCTTTCCCATGCGTCGTGCTTCGCTCGGCTTCTCGTCTCCAACCCGCCGTCGTCATAACCCGCCGCCCATGTCAAAAAGTTCATGTGCGTTTCGTACATGTCCCCGCCGGGCAGAATCCGCTCGCCGAATTTGCGATATTCCCGTTCGCGGATGCGCGCAAGCCGCGTCGGCGTATCCGTCTCCACGCGAACGGCCAGCGTGAACCGCGGCGTCAGCGCATCGCCCCAGTCCGTCAGCGAGCCGGAAAGCACAACGTTTTCCGCCGCGTCAATGTCTCGGTTCATCGCGTTCAGCCGTTCCGCTATGCCGCGCTTGGTCGTATACGGCGGATTGGTCGGCAGCCAGAAATAGCTGTCAGAATCCAGCCATGTGAAGCCGAGCGCCTCGCCGACAGCCCTGCCCAGCGTCGATGTGCCCGATCCCGACGCGCCGTAGATGTGGATGACCTGTTTCATCTTTTCACCTTTCGTGTTGAACCGTAAAGCCTATTTGTAGGGACGCGCGTCATCGTTTTCCGCGCCCGTTTAAGCAGCTTATGTTCTCCCCTTGGATTGCGCAGCAATCCAAAGATGGGAGATCCAAGAACCTCAGGTTCTTGCGGGGATTGAAGCCATGCGCCCGCTGTGCGGGGAAGGAGCATGGCGGAAATCGGAAATCGCAAGGAGCGCTTGCGCTCCTATGCGAGTTTCCCGGACTTTGGGGCGGCGCCCCAACGTCCCCACGCAAAAAGCGACGCCGCAAAATACGACGCCGCTTTCCAAATGCTGTTTTTACTTCGCGAACTCGGTGCAGCGGGTCTCGCGGATGACGTTGACCTTGATCTGTCCCGGATATTCCAGCTCGTTCTCGATGCGCTTGGCAATCTCGCGGGCGAGCACATACGTGCCCTCGTCGGAGATATCCTCCGGCTTGACCATGATGCGAACCTCGCGGCCGGACTGAATCGCGAACGACTTTTCCACGCCCGGGAAGCTGTTGGAAATCTCCTCCAGCTTTTCGAGACGGCGGATATAGTTCTCGATGCTCTCGCGGCGCGCGCCCGGACGGGCCGCGGAAATCGCGTCCGCCGCCTGAATGAGCACGGCCTCGACGGTCTGCGGCTCGATATCGTTATGGTGCGCCGCAATGCAGTGGATGACCTCCGGGGACTCGTGGTAGCGCTTGGCCATTTCAACGCCCAGCTCGACGTGCGTGCCCTCCATCTCGTGATCGACAGCTTTGCCGATATCGTGGAGCAGGCCCGCGCGCTTGGCGAGCTGCACATCCGCGCCCAGCTCCGCCGCCATCAGGCCGGCCAGATGGCTGACCTCGATGCTGTGCTGGAGCACGTTCTGGCCGTAGCTGGTGCGGTAGCGCATGCGGCCCAGCAGCTTCACCAGCTCGTGGTGGATGCCGTGCATGTTCGTTTCAAAGATGGCCTGCTCGCCGGCCTCGCGGATCTGGTTATCCACCTCGCGCTTGGCCTTTTCGACCATCTCTTCGATGCGCGCCGGATGGATGCGTCCGTCGGCAATGAGCTTTTCCAGCGCGATTCGCGCGATTTCGCGGCGGATCGGGTCAAACGCGGAGACGATCACGGCCTCCGGCGTATCGTCGATGATGAGGTCAACGCCCGTCGCGGTTTCCAGCGTGCGGATGTTGCGTCCCTCGCGGCCGATGATGCGGCCCTTCATATCCTCGTTGGGCAGGGAGACGACGGAAACGGTGGTTTCCGCCACGTGGTCGCTGGCGCAGCGCTGAATCGCCATCGTGACGATGTTGCGCGCCTTCTTTTCGGCCTCGTCCTTCGCGGTCTGCTCGATTTCGCGAACCATCACGCCCGCATCGTGGTAGGCTTCCTTCTGGATGCGCTGCACGATCATGTCGCGCGCCTCTTCCTGCGTCATCTTCGCGACGCGTTCCAGCTCGGCGCGGCTCTTTTCTTCCATCTCCTGCGCGGTCTTTTCGGCCTCCTCGGCGGCGGCCTTCTGGCGGGCGCTGTATTCCTGCGCCTCGGCGGTCAGGCGATCCAGCTCGTTCTGCTTGCGCTCAAGGCCGGTCTCGCGCGCGTCGAGGTTGTCCGCCTTCTTGTCGAGGGTTTCCTCGCGCTGGGTCACGCGGCGCTCGCTGCGCTGCACTTCGGCGCGGCGGTCGCGGATTTCGCGATCCAGTTCGTTCTTGAGGCGGATGACCTCTTCCTTCGCCTCGAGGATGCTTTCCTTCTTCTTCTCTTCCGCACGGCGCTGCGCGTCGTCCAGCAGATTACGGGCATATTCTTCGGTGCGCCCGATTTTCTTTTCCTGCACGTTTTTGCGATACATATAGCCCGCCGCAAGGCCCGCGGCCAGCGCGGCGACAATCGCTAAAAGGGTAAAAAATAACGCCAATCTGCTTCACTCTCCTTCTGTTTGGATTCTCAATTTCAATTCAATCAATCGTCCAAGAAAAAAGGGTACAGATCGCCGCCTGCTTCTTTCGATAAACAACACAAATTAGGCGCAAAGAACCATGCCATCGCCGGGGCACATATTCCCCGGCGCGGCTTTGCCGCCTATTCAGTTTTGATGTATCAAACGCCCGGAAAAGTCGGCCTAAACGCACACCGCTTTCCCCCGGCGCAATGTCCGGCACAGCATCATCTGCACACGCTTTCACTTTGACTAACTCTATTTTACATTTGATTGACGCGCCTGTCAAGGGAATTTGTCAATCCGGTGAAATTTGCGCGGCATTTTTGAGCAAAACATATAGAAACAGGCGGACATTTCTGCCCGCCTGCTGTGCAAGGTAAATGGATTATTCCTCGTCGTCCGCGAGATCGGCCTTATGCGCTTCGATGATCTTGCCCGCAATCGCCTGCGGCACTTCTTCGTAGCGCTCAAAGCTCATCTTGAACGCGCCCTTGGCCTGCGTCATGGAACGCAGATCGGTCGCGTATTTGAACATTTCGGCCTGCGGCACTTCGGCGATGATGAGCTGCTTGCCGTCGTTCTGCTCCATACCGAGGATGCGGCCGCGGCGCTTGTTCAGGTCGCCCATGATATCGCCCATGTACTCGTCCGGCACGCTGATTTCCACGTGCATGATCGGCTCGAGGAGCACCGGGTTGGCGTTGATGCACTGCTTATAAGCGATGCGCGCCGCCGTCTTGAACGCCATTTCGGAGGAATCGACCGGGTGATAGCTGCCGTCGTAGAGCTTGGCGCGCAGACCCGTCATCGGGAAGCCCGCCAGAACGCCCTTGACGAGGTTCTCGCGCAGACCCTTTTCGACCGACGGAATGAAGTTGCGCGGCACCGCGCCGCCGACGACCGCATCGACGAACTCGAAGTCCGTGCCCGGCTCGGCCGGGGAGAACTCGATCCACACGTCGCCGAACTGGCCGTGGCCGCCGCTCTGCTTCTTGTGGCGGCCCTGCACCTGAATCGTCTTGCGGATGGACTCGCGATAAGCGATCTTCGGGTCTTTGAACACGGCTTCCGCGCCGAACTTGCTTTGCAGCTTCTGTCGCACGATTTCAAGCTCAAGTTCGCCCTGTCCGCTGATGAGCGTTTCGGTCGTCATCGGGTCTTTGGCGACGATCACGTCCGGCATTTCCTCGCACAGGCGCGCCAGGCCGGAGAAGACCTTGTCTTCCTCGCCCGCCTTCTTGGCGTACACCGCGAGGGAAATCTGCGGCGCGGGGAAGTCGATGCTGTCATACTGAACGACCTTGCCGATTTCGCAGAGGCTGTCGCCGGTGGAGGTGTATTGCAGCTTGCTGAGCGCGCCGATGTCGCCCGCGCAGAGCATGCCGACCGGGATCTGCTTCTTGCCGCGCACCATGAAGATGCCCGCGGCCTTCTCGGGCTTATCCGCGTTCGCGTTGAACAGCGCCGTCGCCGGGGTCAGCACGCCGGAGATGACCTTGATCAGGGACAGCTTGCCCACGAACGGGTCGGCGATGGTCTTAAACACCTGCGCGGTGAAGCTCTCGCTCATGTCCGCGTGGCGGATGTGCATGGATTTCGTCTTCGGGTTGATGCCGTGGTAGGTGTGCTCCATCGGGCTGGGCATGTACATGGCCAGCTCGTACATCAGCGGGCGCACACCGATGCCGTCCAGGCTGGAAACCGGAGCGACCGGCACGATGCTGCCCTCGTAAATGCCGGCGGACAGGCCGCGCAGCATGTCTTCCTCGCTCAGCTTGCCCTCGTCGAAGAACTTTTCCATCAGCTCTTCGCTGGTGCTTGCCGCCGCCTCGTTGCAGGCTTCAAGCGCTTCCTCGACAAGCGCGGTCATTTCTTCGGGAATCGGGATCTCGCGTCGATCCTTGCCCGCGCCGGTGAAGGCCTTGCCCGTCAGCACGTCCACCACGCCGCGGAAGGACGTACCCTCGCCGATGGGCAGAACCGTCGGGATGATGCAGTTGCCGTAGGTGCTGCGCAGATCGTCGAGCACCTTGCGGTAGTTGATATGTTCACGATCGACCTGCGAAATGGCGATGATGCGCGCCAAACCGTGCTTCGCGGTCGCGTTCCATGCTTTTTCAAAGCCGGTGGAGATACCCGTTGCGGCGCTCAGAACGATGACCGCGCTCTCCACGGCGTGCAGCGGGCCGGACATTTCGCCCGCGAAATCGAAGTAACCGGGAACGTCAATGAGGTTGAGCTTTTTGCCGTGGATTTCAATCGGCGCCACGGACGCGCTGATGGAGATATGACGCTTGATCTCTTCGGGATCGTAATCACTGACCGTGTTTCCATCCTCGACACGACCCTGGCGGTCAGTTACGCCGGCGGCATAGAGCATCGACTCAACCAGCGTCGTTTTGCCTTCAGAGCCGTGTCCCAATACAGCGATGTTGCGTATGTCCTTCACCATGTAGTCCTTCATAAATCGTTCCTCCTTTGAAGCCT
>CAKTXH010000068.1 GCA_934630975.1 uncultured Clostridia bacterium
CTGCTCATCGTCGATGAGGAGCAGCGCTTCGGCGTGGGGCACAAGGAAAGCATCAAGAACATGAAAAAGACGGTGGACGTGCTCACGATGTCGGCCACGCCGATTCCGCGCACGCTGCACATGTCGATGGTCGGCATCCGCGACATGAGCCTGCTGGAAACGCCGCCGCAGGCGCGCTATCCCGTGCAGACCTACGTGATGGAATATCAGGACAGCGTGATCCGCGACGCGATTCTGCGCGAAATCGGCCGCGGGGGACAGGTCTTCTTCCTCTACAACCGCGTCGGTTCGATTGACCAGTGCTACAAGCAGCTTTCCAAGCTCGTGCCGGAGGCGCGCATCGCGATTGCGCATGGCCAGATGCGCGAGCACGCGCTGGAGGACGTGATGCTGGATTTCAGCCAGCAGAAATTCGACGTGCTGCTGTGCACGACGATCATCGAATCCGGTCTGGATATCCCGATGGCGAACACGCTGATCATCTACGACGCGGATCACTTCGGTCTGGGTCAGCTCTATCAGATGCGCGGGCGCGTCGGCCGCTCGAACCGGCTGGCCTACGCCTATTTCACGGTGCGGCCGGGGAAGGTGCTATCCGAAACGGCGCAGAAGCGCCTCGACGCGATTCGCGAATTCACGGAGTTCGGCTCGGGCTTCCGCATCGCGATGCGCGATTTGGAGCTGCGCGGCGCGGGCAACCTGCTTGGCCCGCAGCAGAGCGGCCACCTCGCCAACATCGGTTACGACCTCTACTGCAAGCTGCTGGAAGAGGCGGTTCTGGAAGCGCAGGGCGAAGCGCCCAAGCCGAACCGCGACGTGGAAACGCGGATGGACGTGCACGTCAACGCGTATCTCCCGGCGGAATACGTCACGGGCGACAAGCAGCGGCTGGAGGTCTACAAGCGCATCGCTTCCATCACGACCGCCGCGCAGCGCGACGACGTGGAGGAGGAGCTGGTCGATCGTTTTGGCGACGAGCCGCTCTGCGTGGCGAACCTCGTCGCGGTGGCGTATCTGAAGGCGATGTGCGAAAAGCTGGGCATCGACCGGGTGAATCAGGCGGACGGGCGCATCGACATGCGGTTCGCGCCCAACGCACAGGTGGACGGGCAGAAGCTCTTCAAGGCGCTGACCGGGTTTGACAAGCGGCTCACGCTCAACGCCGCGCAGCCGGTGACGCTGACGCTTCGGGATCAGACGCTGAACCGCGAGGATCTGCTGATGCTCTGCGTGAAGGTGATGGAGCGGCTGCTCGCGCGGATGGAGCTGAGCGCGGCGTAAACACGATCCGCCCAAATTTGCAAAATGGGGTTGCAATTTAGGGGCAAATCGAGTACAATAGACGAGTAGAATGTGATGACGGATGGAACTCATGCAATGCGAGGGTGTGAACCTTGTCAGGGCCGGAAGGCAGCAGCAATAAGCATTGTATCGTGTGTGCCGTGGGAATTTTCTGCCCCGAGCATTCTACGATTGCGAGGGTACAGCGTCGGTGAAAACCGGCGCTTTTTTCTTTTGTATTTTTCCCCATAACCCCCTTTGAAACGAGCAGGGCTGCGGCCCTGCACCCGGGGATGGAGAACGGGGGAACGAAAGGGAAAAGAAGAGAATCAAAAAACGCCCCATCCGCGTGAAGCGAATGGAGCGCAAAAGGCTTTGGAATTACTTGGACGCCGCGGCGTTCGTACCGGCGATGCGGCCGAAGACGAAGCAATCCGCGATGGCGTTGCCGCCCAGACGGTTGCCCGCGTGGATGCCGCCGGTGACCTCGCCAGCCGCATACAGGCCGGAGATCACGTTGCCGTCGGTATCGAGCGCTTCCGCATTGGTGTTAATCTGCACGCCGCCCATCGTGTGGTGGACGGACGGCTTCTCGATCACCGCGTAGAACGGCGCGGTCTCGATCTTGGTGCCGAAGACGTTCTTGCCGAAGTCGGCGTCAACGCCCGCATCGACGTAGGCGTTATACTTCTCGACGGAAGCGATCAGGTTCTCCGCCGGGCAGCCGATCATCTCGGCCAGCTCCTCGAGGGTATCGGCCTTGTAGAGGATGCCCTTCTCGGCCATCGCGTCCACATCCTCCTGAGTCGCCTTGTTCTGGAGGGTCGGGATCATGGCCTGATCGGCGATGTGATAGAAGATGCCGTTGGTCTGGCTCAGCGCGGCGGAAGCCAGCGTGTCGCGCTCGGCGTATTCATTGACGAAACGGTTGCCTTCCTGATTGACGAACATGTAATACTGGGAGGGAACGAGCAGGCCGTCGGCAAGCTGGCCGGTGAGGGCGCTGGCGGTCGGCATGAGCTGGGTCAGGCCCATATCCTTGAGCGCGGCGTTCGCTTCCAGCGCGAGGTTGATGCCGTCGCCGGTCGCGGCGGCGACGCAGGTGGTCATGATGCCATCCGGGATAGCCGGCCAGTAGGTGTTGTAGGCCTTGACCATTTCGCTGTTCGCGCCGAAGCCGCCGGTGGTCAGGATGACGGCGGAAGCGTGGATTTCAACCTCGGTGCCGTCGGTCTTCTCGGCCTTCACGCCGACAACCTTGCCATCCTCCACGATGAGGTGCTGCGCGCGGGTTTCGAGCATCAGCTCGCCGCCCTTGCCCTCGATATAGGCCAGAGAAGCGGAGAACACGCCCTGCTTGGTCGCGAAGTTGTGGCCGCGCATCCAGAGGGAGCCGACCGGGGAGGTCAGCGCGTCGGTCAGCTCGACGCCCACGACGTCGCCCAGCCAATGATAGGTATCCAGGCTGTTGGCGCAGAGGGTGTGAATCAGATCGTAGTCGCCTTCGATCGGGTTGCCGTTCACATCTGTGCGCTTGCCGCCCAGATAGGTCTGGATCATGTGCCACTCCACGGAGTCAAATTCCTTGGTGGTGTCGCCCGCCAGATAGGTCTTGATCTGCTCCTTGAGGGTGGCGAGGGTTTCGGCGAACGCGCCGAAGTCGGCCTCGTTGTAATCCAGCACAGCCTCGAGCGTGCTGACCTGGCCGTTGAGCGCGTCGGTCTGAGCGGCCAGCTCCGGGTCGGCCGCGTTCATCGCCAGGCCGCTGGCCAGCGTGTTGCCGCCGACAGCCGCGGTCTTTTCAAGGATGATGACGTTCGCGCCGTTTTCGGCCGCCGCAGCCGCGGCCGCCATGCCGGCTCCGCCGCCGCCGATGACCACGACGTCAGCCGTCTTTTCGATCTTCTCGGAAGCTTCGGCCTTCTTCACCTCGACGGCGCGCAGGGCTTCGACGTCCGCGCCAGCCTGCTCGGCGGCGTTGGCGACGGCTTCGATGATCGCGGCGCTGGTGATGGTGCAGCCGGAAACGGTATCCACGCCCAGGGACTGGCTGTCCACAATCGCGGCCGGGATGCGCTCGAGCGCCGGGTCGGCGATGCCCGCGGTTTCCTGCTGGGCGGTCACGTCGATGGCGGTGATCGCGTCCTCGCTGAAGGTCACGTTCACGGTGATGTCGCCGTTGCGGCCCGCAGCCGTGCCGGCGTAGGTGCCGGCAGAGTAGGTCTGCGCGAGAGCCGTGCCGGAGGCGCAGAGCGCCAGCGCCAGCAGCGCAGAGAGAATCTTGCTCTTCATGGTAAATCCCCTTTCGTTTTCTCGGATCAAACCGATGACGACAGGGTACACCTTACAACCTTTGTAAAGTCAAGAGAAGATTGACAATTCACAAACTTTTTCTTTTTTCCGCCACCGGCACGTAAACCCGGTGGTAGCGGTGCACCACCCCGTCCACCACGCAGTTGCCGATGGTGATGCCCCACGCGTCGCCGCAGATAGAAAGCCGCTGCTGCGCGCAGTAATCCACGGCGGGCGCAAGCGCGCGGCAGGTGATGCGGCCGTCGCCGCTGCTGTGGATGATCAGGGTGACGCAATCCTGCGCGGGGATTTCCGTTTCCTCGGCCAGATGGGGGAGGGCAAGGCGCTCGAAATTCTCCGTGCGCACGCCGTAACCGAATTGGATATCCTCGCTGGCGGAAAGAATTCCTTCCTGCGGAAAGCGCGGGGAGATGAAGACGACCGGCATGCGCTCCATCCAGCTTTCCACCTGTTCCGGGAAATCGGATTCGTGAATTTCGTCGTTGACGCGGATGTTCACGCGCAGAATCGCCGGGCTGACGACGCGGCGGCAGGCGAAATCGCCCCGACCAATCGCGTCCCATTCGGCAAGGATTCGCTCGCTGCACGCGAGCAGCTCTTCCTGCCAGAGCAGCTCCCGCCGGGTGCGGGCGCGGCAGGTTTCATAGATAGGACAGCTTTCTGTCCGCAGTTTGACATATACCGATAGTATAGGAGATTTTCGGGGGAAAAGCAAGCGGCGGGCGCGCGGCGATTATTCCGCGGTCAGCCGGTCGATGAGCGCCAGCGCGGTCTGCTGCGCTTTTTCGGCCATCTGTTTGCCGAAAGCATCGGTTTCGCTCGGGTCGAGCAAATCGAACGCGGCGTTGATCTCGCCTTGCAGCGCGGCGAGCGTATCGGCGGCGAACTGCTTTTCGCTTTCGGAAACGGGCGCGCCGGTCAACTGCTCGGCATAGAGGATGGAGCCGCCCAGCCCCTCAAAGGCGAAATAATACGAATCGCGCCAGTTTTCGGGATAGACCACGTAAAATTCTTCGCCGGTTCTGCGGTTTTGGCTGTACGTCGCGAAGCCCTCCGGCCTGCCCTCGGCAAAGGGCACTTTGGCGGCGACGGGCGTGGAAACCTGATAGCCCGCGTAGATTTCCTGCATCAGCAGCGGATAATAGGGGATGAACACGTTATAGGCCATGTTGCCCACGCCGACCCAGCCGACCGTGCCCGTTTCGAGGGGGCGATCCGCAAAGAGCTGGAAGATTTCGATTTCCTGATTGCTGGGCTTGCCGACGCTGGAAAGCTTATAGAAATCGAACACGTCGTTTTTGGTGAGCGTGCGGTCGGCGGCGATGTTCGAATAGAGCGGAACGATTTCGCCTTCCTTCACGTTGCTGAGGGTGAAACGGGTTTGATCGGCGGCCAGCGCGCTTTCGGAAACGTCGGCGGCCTCGTTCAGAAAGCGGATGCCGTCCACCATGCGCGGCGCGCCGACGCGGGGAGATTCCGCCGTGCCGAGGTTGGCATAGGACGCGCGGAAGTCGATTTGGTTGGCCTGCGCGTCGCCGACGAACGTGCCCGCTTGCTGGGCGACCTCGATCAGGCGCGGGGAGGCGACGACGTTTTCAGTATCATCCAGATCAATCAGGCCGATGACGGCGATGTTCGGCTCGATAAAGAGCATATCGTTGTTCAGCCTGAGGGCGATATACTGCGTGCCGGAGCAGTTTTCGACGTACCAGACTTCGTTCTGGTCGCAGATGAACAGGCCGGAATCGAAGTATGCGCCGTAATTGGTATAGATTTCGCCGAGCAGCTCGACGCCTTCGCGCGCGCTGGCGGATTCGGCCAGCAGGATGGTCGGAATATCGGTCTCCTCGATGCCGACTCTGCCGTCCGTCTTGGCTTGCACATTGGGATCGACGGCCTTGACCTGCTCGTTGCCGGAGATGGATTCCGTCGCGGAAACGGAAACGCCCTTTTCGTTCGTGCCGAATTCGGTATAGGAGAAATGCGTCGGGTTTTCCTCGCCACATTCCGGGCATGCGCCGTTTAGAATATCGTTGGTGAAATAGGTAAAGCGATAGCTGTCCCGGCGGAACGTCCATTCGAATTCGCCGTAGGCCGGGCAGCCGCGCCAGCTTTCGCCCGCTTTGAACGCCCCGGCTTCGGAAATGAACCAGAGTTTGTTCATATCCGAACCGTAATCCTCCGTGCGGGCGACGAAAGGCGTGCCCTCTTCGGTGAGATTGCCGCCGACGTACAGCGTGGTGCAGGCGGAAGCGCCGGACGCGGCGAACAGCAGGGAGACGGAAAGCGCGGCGGCGGAAAGCGTTTTCAGCGGGTTCATGGCAAAATCTCCTTTCAAGATGACAGTTTAACGATTTAGCACGGTGAAGTGATGAAATATATTATACACGGAGAGGCGGGATTGTCAATGGGTTTTGAAGAAAAAAGCGAAATCCCGCCCCGAGTCTGCCCTGCGCCATAGAACGCCCACAATTTTCCCTTGCTTTCTCTGCCTTTCGCTCGTATACTGATAAAAAGGAAAAGACGCTTTGATGCAAAGGGAAAGTGTGTGAACCGCATGAAAACAAAAATCAGGGATGGCCTGACGCTGATGCGCCCGTGGCATGCCTGCAAGAATCTGCTCATCTTTCTGCCGCTCTTTTTTCACGGCAGTATTTTTTCCGCGCCGGAGAAGGTTGTATCGGCGCTGATCGGTTTTCTGGCGTTTTCGCTGAGCGCAAGCGCGATTTACGCGCTCAACGACTGCCTGGACGCGCCGCAGGACAGGCAGCATCCGCGCAAAAAGAACCGCCCGGTCGCGGCGGGGCGAATCACCGAAAAGGCCGCGCTGTGTATAGCGCTGGCGCTGATCCTGCTCTCTTGGGGCGTGGTTTGGGCCGGTAAGGGGCTGATTGCGCAGTTCGTGCCGTCAATCGTCACGCTGGCGGCGTATCTGCTGGTGAACGTGGGCTATACGGTGCTGGGGCTGAAACATGTTCCGATTCTGGATGTTTCCATCGTCGAGCTGGGCTTTGTGCTGCGGATTCTGTTCGGCTCGTTCCTGACGGGCATACAGGTTTCAAGCTGGCTGCTGCTGACGGTGATGATGGCCTCGTATTACATGTCCTTCGGCAAGCGCCGCAACGAGCTGCGCACCTCGGGCGGACAGGCAAGCGTGCGCCGCGTGCTTTTGCTCTACACGCCGGAGTTTTTGACGCAGAGCACCAATATGTTCCTGACGCTGACGATTGTGTTCTACGCGCTTTGGAGCGTGGACGCGCAGACGGAGATGCGCTATGCGCAGGGGCGCGCGGTGTGGAGCCTGCCGCTGGTGATTCTGATTCTGCTGTTTTACCATTACGACATCGACACAAAGCCGGACGGCGACCCGGTTGAGATCATTTTGCACGACTGGCGGCTGATTGTGCTGGCCTGCGTCTATGTGGCGACGATGCTGCTGCTTATGTGAGGCGCGAAAGGGAGACTATGACGGATTTACGGAATCGGGAGAAGCGGCGTTCCTTCTGGCTGACGGCGGCGATTTTGGCCGACCTGCTGTTGATTGCGATGCAGGCGCTGGCCTGCGCGATGTACCGCGCGCCGCACACGGGGGACGCGCAATCCTACTGGGAGCTGGCGCTGTACTGCGCGCAGAATCACACGTTCTATCCCTCGCCGCGCGACGAGTTCGCGCTGTACATCTTCGGCAACGGCTACGTCAACCTGCTTTCGCTGCTGCTGCGGATTCGGGAAACTTACGTGTGGGTGTACGCGGTCAACATGGTTTTCACGCAGATGCTCGTGTTTTCGGTCTACCGAATCATGCTGCGGCTGAGCGGGCGGCGGGATGCGGCCTGCGCGGCGGCGGCGCTGCTTTGCCTGCTGCCGGGGCTGTGGGGCGAAGCGGCCAGCTCACGGACGGAGCTTTGCTTCATGGGGCTGGCGTTCGCGTCGCTGGCCTGCGCGATGGAGGACGGCGCGGGCTGGCATGCGCTTTCCGGCGCGATGCTGGCGCTGTGCAACTGGGTGCGCCCGCTGCTGGTCATTCTGTTGCCGATGACGCTGCTGCTGTTCATCCTGCGCAAAAAGCGGCTGCGCTGCGTCGCGGCGTATCTGCTCGCCGCCGCCGCGGTGATCGGCACGATTGGCGGGCTGACGCAGAAGCTTTCCGGCCATTTCATCTATCAGGCGCAGACGATGGGCGTCAACATGCTCATGGGCAACAACGACGACGCCGACGGCAGCTATGACAATACGGTTTTCGGCGAAGGGAAAATCGGCTATGTCAGCGAAGACGAGCGCGGCGTGACCTATCAGGTGCGCGACGCGTTTTACAAGCGTCAGGCGGTTGATTGGATCGTGCGCCACATTCCGCGCTTTTTGCAGCTGGTTCCGCGCAAGCTGTTCTATTTCCTCTCGACGGATACCTATGGCGGAACGCCGTATTTCGGCGGCAATACCGAGACGGACAACCTGCCGTATCTGCTGGAACTCAGGAATGTGCTGCTGGGGCGCGGCGAACGCGGCTTTGCCTTCGGCGACGCGGTGGTGATCTTTTCGCAGATCATGTACATGGCGGTGCTGGCGCTGTTCGCGCTGGATATCGTTTCGGCGTTCCGGCGCGGCACGTGGGCGCGGATGCTGCCGTTCTGGGGCATTTTCGCGCTGGCCTGCGGCATTACGGTGCTGACGGTCGGCGCGCCGCGCTACCATATGCCGTATCTGCCGATTTTCGCGATAGGCGCGGCGGACTACCTCCTTTCCAAACAAAACGGGCGAATTTAATTTTCTCTTGATTGAAGCGCAGAGAGACGCGTGATAAAATTGTGTCGAAATCAAGAGATTCCGCTTGAAAAACTTGGAAAGGGGAAAAGAAAATGAACAAACAATCTCTGGCCGCTCTGGCGCTGGGCATGGCGATGTTCGCCACCGGCGCGATGGCGGAAACGACGTTCACGCCGGGCACGTACACCGGCGAGGCGACCGGCATGGGCCACATGCAGGTTGAGGTGACGCTCAGCGAGAGCGGCATCGAGTCGGTCAAGGTGACGGAGGACAACGAAACCCCGGCCATCGGCGGCGAGGTGCTCAAGACCCTGCCGGATACCATCGTGACCAAGCAGTCCACCCAGCTGGATACGATTTCCGGCGCGACCATCACGAGCAAGGCGCTCTTTGAGGCCGTGGATAACGCGCTGATCAGCGCGGGCGTCGATCCGGCCGAGCTGAAGCCGGTCGAGCAGGCCGCCTCCGACGAGGTGGAAGAGCTGACGACCGACGCGGTGATCGTCGGCGCGGGCGGCGCGGGCATGGCTGCGGCGCTCAAGCTCAACGAAGAAGGCTATCAGGTCATCGTGCTGGAGAAGCAGGCGTTCGTCGGCGGCGCGACCGCGATGTCCAGCAGCTCCTCGCTGGCGCAGGGCACGCGCATGCAGGCCGAGCAGGGCATCGAGGACAGCGCCGAGAAGTGCATGATCGAACTGCTCGAGGTCGGCAACTACGAGAACGACGCGACTCCGACCTGGCTGCTCTCCAAGTATTCCGGCGCGGCCATCGACTGGCTGAGCGACGAGATGGGGATTCAGTTCGACGAGAGCTGCGGCAGCGCCTCTGCCGAATACAGCGTGGGCCGCGCCCGCGTGCACGTCTCCCACAGCGGCTCGGGCCTGACCGCCGATATGAAGGATCATCTGGACGAAAAGAACATCCCGGTGATGCTCAACACCCGCGCGACCAAGGTGGTCAGCGAGGATGGTGTGATCAACGGCGTGCTGGCTTACGACGTGAACACCGGCAAACAGTACAAAATCAACGCGAAGGCGGTTCTGCTGGCGACCGGCGGCTACTGCTACGACGACAAGTACCTCGATCCTTCCCTCAAGGGACTGCCGAACTCCGGCTCCAAGGCGAACACCGGCGACGGCATCGAGATGGCGCTGGAATACGGCGCGGTGCTCCAGAACATGGATAAGGTGGCCGTCGCGGGCCACGGCATCCGCATCGGCGATTCCGCCCACCACACGCAGGGCCAGAGCAAGACGGCCTATAAGACCACCGGCACGATTCTGGTGGATATGGACGGCCGCCGCTTTGCCAACGAGCTGGGCCGCCACGCCGTGCTCTTCCCGAAGATGAAGGAAGTCGGCAGAACGTTCATGCTGATGGACAAGGCCGCGTTTGACGCGTACACCGAATCCTGCGTGAAGGCGAACTTCTTCACCCAGGAGCAGCTGGATCAGTGGTTGGCGGAGAACGGCACGGGCACGACCGTGATGGCGCATGCCGATACCATCGAAGAGGTGGCGAACATCGTCGGCGTGAACGCGGAAAACCTCGTGGACGAGGTGAAGAAGTACGACGGCTTCGTCGAGCAGGGCGAAGATACCGATTTTGGCCGCGAGGTCAGCGCTGCGCTGAGTAAGGAAGGCCCGTACTACCTCGTTGAGCAGTGCCTGCGTTACAGCACGACGCTCGGCGGCGTGACCATCAACGATCAGCTTCAGATCGTGGACGGCATGAACAAGCCCGTCGCGGGCCTGTATGCGGCCGGCGAGCTGGTCGGCGGCGTGTTCGGCGCGAACTTCCCGCCCTCCACGGGCGTGGGCTGGGCGCTGACCAGCGGTATGCTGGCGGGCGAAGCCATCGGCGCGTACATCGCGGAGTAATTCCCCAAAAAAACAAGGCGGCGCTGTCCGGGTTCGGGCGGCGCCGCTTGCTTTTTCGCGGGCGATATGGTATCTTGATGCAGAAAGCAGGCCATGTAAGGAGAGAAAGCCATGATTCGCGTTTTGCTGGTGGAAGATGACGAGGTGATCGCCCGCATCATCCAATACTACCTGAATGAAGCCAGGGAATACGAAGCGACTTGGGTGAAGGACGCGGAAAGCGCGCTGGACGCGGTGCAGGCCCAGCCGGATATCATTCTGCTGGATATCATGCTGCCGGGGATGGACGGGCTGGCGTTCTGCACGAAGGTGCGGCAGACGGTGTACTGCCCGATCATCTTCATCAGTTGTCTGGACGACGAGGATACGATTGTGCGCGCGCTGGAAATCGGCGGGGACGATTACCTGACCAAGCCGTTTACCTGCAAGGTGCTCTGCGCGCGGATCAAGGCGAACCTGCGGCGCATCGGGCGGGAGAACGGCAAGCCGCAGGTCTACCGCTTCCCGGATTTTGCGCTGGACGTGGCGGGGCACGCGATCATCAAGGGCGAAAAGAGCATCCCGCTGGCGCCGATTGAATTCGGGATTCTGCTGTTTCTGGTGGAGCACCCCAAACAGATGGTGACGCTCGACCAGATTTATGAAGCGGTTTGGGAACACCCGAGCTTCGGCGACGTGCGCACGGTGGTCGTGCACCTGTACAACATCCGCAAGAAGATCGAGCCTTCGCCCAGCAGCAGCCGCTACATCAAAAACGTCCGCGGGATCGGCTATCTGTTCGACCCGACCGGGCTGGAGGGGGTTCGCGCCAAATGAAGCGGAAGGCGGCCATCGGGGCGGCGATGCTGCTCCTGTTCGCGCTGGTGCTCCTCGGCGCGGCGCTTTTGGGCGGCGGGCAGGCGCGGCAGGGGAACGACGTGCGCCTTGGCGAAGCGGATGAAACGGTGGTGCTCTATCCGCTGGAAAGCGAGAACGGCGTGTACCGCATCGCCATCGACCGCCCGCAGGACGGCGTGAAGCGGACGCTGGTGCTGGCCGCCATGCGCCCGTTTACGCTGCTGGAAAACGGAAAGCAGGTCTATGCCTACGAGAAGGGCGACCGTTATCGGCGCATGCACCTGATCGACCTGCCGGAGGAAGGCGCGCACGTCGAGCTGGAAATCCGCTCGCCGGGTAATCAGCGGCACCTCAAGGCGCTGGTGACGACGCGCGGGAGCGCGGCGCAAAGCATCTACGACGCGCAGATGGCCAGCGTGCTGCTGCTGGGCATGCAGATTGCCATTCTCTTCGTCTGCGGCACGCTCTACGCGCAGAAGCGCAGCGAGGGCTATCTGCTGGCCGAATGTCTGGCGGTGATGGTGACGCTGATTTCCGCGCTGCTGACCTCCGGCGTGTTCAGCCTGCCAATCAGCGAGGGCGGCTATGTCTACATCCAATACCTGATGGATTCGGTGCGCATGCCGATTTTGCAGGCGGTGAGCGTGCTGCTCATCCCCGTCGGCGAACAGCGCTTTTTCAAGTTCTATCGCAGGCACGTGCTGGCGCTGACGGCGTTTTTCTCCGTGCTGCTGCTGAGCATGCACGTGGCGCAGCTGCGCGCGCAGGCGAGCGTCGTTTCGCAGTTCGTGTGGCTGGCGACGGCGGTGCTGTGCATCGAGAGCGTGAACCGCGGCGAACCCTGCATGAAGATTTTCACGCTGGGCTATGTGCTGCGCTTTGCGCTCAACGTGTACACGTCGCTGACGAACGCGGGCGTTTTGACCAACACCCGGCTGCTGATCTATTTCTACGTGCCGCAGATGAACAACCTGCTGTTCATTCTGCCGTGCATGTACATCGTCAACCACCGCTTTGCAGGCAAATATACGCAGGCGGAGGAGCTGGCCGAGGCGCTGGGGCAGAGCAACCGCCTGCTCGACGCGAAGGTGGAGCAGCGCACGCGGGAGCTGATCGACCAGCAGAACAAGCGCCGGAACATGATGGTCAACATCTTCCACGACCTGCGCAGCCCGATTTTCTCCGCGCGCGGGTGCGCCGATATGCTGCACACGGCCAACGAGCAGGACGCGGAGCTGCTGGGTATCATCAAGACCAAGCTGGATTTTCTCGGCCAGCTGACAGAAAAGCTCTTTCTGGCGGCCAAGCTGGAGGATAATCAGGTGACGTTCGTTTCCGAACCGGTGGATCTGCGGGCGCTCTGCGCGCATATCGTTCGGGAATACCGCGAAAGCTTTGAGGGCAAGACGTTCGCCGCGCAGCTCGGGGAGGATGCGCCGCTGTATGTCGCGGGCGACGGTTTCCGCCTGCGGCAGGTGCTTGAAAACCTGCTGACCAACGCGGCGGCGTTCACGCCGGAGGGCGGCCGGGTGACGCTGGCGCTGCAAAAAAGCGGGGACGAAGCGGAAATCACGCTGAGCGACACGGGCGTGGGCATCGAAAAGGAAGATCTGCCCTACGTGTTTGAGCGCTACTATCAGGGGCGCAATTCGGATAAGCAGCGCTCTTCCGGGCTGGGGCTGTTCATCGCGGCGGACATCGTGAAAAAGCACCGCGGAACCATCGAGGTGCAGAGCGAGCCGGGAAAAGGGACGACGTTTGAGGTGCGCCTGCCGCTGCTGGAAATGAGATCAGACGACTGACCCTTTGTGCAAAATGTGTCATGCGTTGGATGTTTTTGCTAAAAAAGCATTGATTTTTTCCCAGTGATGCGATATGATATAGGTGCTATCATGTGGGTAGTAGGGCTTGTGTATGGGCAGGCTCTCAATGCGGCTTTCTGTCATGGCCGACAGTCTATAAAAAGGAGTTGCATCAAGATGGCTAAGATTGATCTTACGCAGTATGGGATTACCGGGACGACCGAAATCGTCTACAATCCGTCCTACGAAATGCTCTTCGAGGAGGAGACCAAGCCGGGTCTGGAGGGCTTTGAAAAGGGACAGGTCAGCGAGCTGGGCGCGGTCAACGTCATGACCGGCATCTACACCGGCCGCTCCCCGAAAGACAAGTTCATCGTCATGGACGACACCTCCAAGGATACCGTGTGGTGGACTTCCGACGAGTACAAGAACGACAACCATCCCGCTTCTCAGGAAGCGTGGGCGGCGCTCAAGGAGATCGCCAAGAAGGAGCTCTCCAATAAGCGTCTGTTCGTCGTGGATGCGTTCTGCGGCGCGAACAAGGATACCCGCATGGCCATCCGCTTCATCGTGGAGGTTGCCTGGCAGGCTCACTTTGTGACCAACATGTTCATCAAGCCGACCGAGGAAGAACTGAAGAACTTCAAGCCGGACTTCGTCGTCTACAACGCCTCCAAGGCGAAGGTGGAGAACTATAAGGAGCTGGGCCTCAACTCCGAAACCGCCGTGGCCTTCAACCTCACCACCCGCGAGCAGGTCATCGTCAACACCTGGTACGGCGGCGAGATGAAGAAGGGCATGTTCTCCATGATGAACTACTTCCTGCC
>CAKTXH010000069.1 GCA_934630975.1 uncultured Clostridia bacterium
AAGTTCGCAAGGCTGGACGTAACCACGCGCATGATGTACGGAATCGAAAGCAGCGTGTGGCCGATCAGCAGGCTGGGAATGACCGCCAAATCATACTGATTGACGACATAGCGCAGCATGATGAAGCCGAGCACGATGCAGGGAATCAGCACCGGGGAAAGGAACACCGTCTTGATGATGTCCTTGCCCTTGAAATCGTACCGATTCAGCGCATAAGCCGCGGGCAGGCCGAGCAGCAGCGCGATTGCCGTGCCGCCCAGCGCGATAAACAAGCTCAGTTTGGCGGCCTTGGCAAAGGCGCTCATCGTGAACACCTGCTGATACCACCTGAGCGTGAAGCCCTCACCCGGGAATTTCAGATAGTTGGTATCGCTGAAGGAGGCCGCCATGATGACCAACAGCGGCCCGATCAGAAACAGATAGACCAGAACCGTCACCAGAAACAGCAGTTTGTTCTTTTTCATCGGGGAAGCCTCCTTGCGATACACGGGATAACGAAGAGGGAACGCTCGAGACTCTGCCTCGAACTCCGGCAGGGTTGTTCGACCCCTGCGCTCCTCTTTAAAATAGACGGAATATGGCGCTCTGAGCCGCTTACTTCACGGAGAAGATGGCGTTCCAGCTGGCAATCCAGTCGGCCTGATTGGCGGCGATCACGTTCCAATCCGGCAGCTTGAGGGCGGCGATCACGTCTTCGCCATAGGTGAAGTTGGCGGCCTGCTCGGCGGTCAGCTCAACGTCCGGGCGAACCGGCGCATCCACGCCGTCCAGCGCCTCGGCCAGCTGCACGTCATGGCTGAGATAGAAGTCGATGAAAGCTTCGGCCAGTTCCTTGTTCTCGCAGCCCTTCACAATGTTGAGCATGTTGTAGCCGGAGAAAGAGCCTTCGGTCGGATCAACCCAAACGTAATCCGGATTGGCGTTCTTGGCGGTGGTGTAGCTGTAATCCAGCAGCACGGCGACGCTGATTTCGCCCTGGTTGAGCATGGTGATGGTGTCGTTGGCGCTCGTCCAGGTCTTGACGACGTTCGGCTTCAGCTCAGCCAGCTTGGCGAAGATGGCCTCGTCGTCCTTGCCCGGCTCAAGGCCGAACGCGGCGGCGGTGGCATAGTAGAACAGCGGGCCGGAGGTGGTGGTCATTTCCGGCACGGCGATGCTGCCCGCCAGTTCCGGGTTCCACAGGTCAGCCCAGCTCTTAATCTCGACGTCGCAGAACGCGCTGTCGTAGACAATGCCGAGGCGGTTGAAGGTGTAGGCCGGGCCGTAACCCTCGCCCATCGGCGCACGGGCGCTCTCGTAGATGCCCTCGATGTTGGAAAGCTTGCTGGAATCGAACGTATCGAGCACGCCCGCTTCCTTGAGCTGATCGACGAACATGTCGCCGATGATCACCACGTCGTAATCCTCCGGGGATTCGATGATCTTGGTCACGCGCTCCGGGTTGCGGCCCGTATCCACGACGAGCTTCGCGCCGGTAGCCGCCTCGAACGGATCGTAAACGTTCTTCTGGAGCAGCTCAGCGTTGAAGCTGAAGGTGCTGATGGTCAGCGTCTGGCCGGCAAAGGGCTTATCCTCGGCGACGGCGCAGAACGACAGGCTCGTGATCACGAGCAGGGTAACAAGCAGGGTGACAAACTTTTTCATGATTTTTCTCCTCTCCTGTTAGCCAATGAGTTTGATTTTATTCTCAGTCAGCACGAGCGTCACCGCCGTGCCGATCGGGAAGGCCTGGGTTTGATCCGCGCTGACGACGAATTCGCCGATCGCGGTCTTGACGTTGAGCTGGTTGTGGCGGCCCAGGAACGTGCTGACCATCACCTCGCCGGGAATGGCGTTCTGCCCCTTCTCGCCCGCCGGGCGAACCTGCACGTCCTCCGGGCGGATGCAGCCCTTGAAGCGCTCGCCCGGCTTCTGATCCGCCGCGTGGATGGGCGTACCGTCCGCCGCAGCGAAACCGCCGCCCTGCGCGCGCGTCAGCTCGAAGAAGTTTTCAAAGCCGACGAACCGGGCGATGAACTCGGTGTTCGGGCTGTTGTAAATCGTGCTCGGCGCATCCATCTGCTCGATGACGCCCTTGTTCATGATGGCCACCTTGTCGCTGATGGCGAAGCACTCCTCCTGATCGTGGGTGACGTAAATCGCCGTAAAGCCCAGCTCCTGCTGAATCCGGCGGATCTCCACGCGCATCTTCACGCGCAGTTTCGCGTCGAGGTTGGAGAGCGGCTCGTCAAACAGCATCAAATCCGGCTTGATGACCATCGCGCGCGCCAGAGCCACGCGCTGGCGCTGGCCGCCGCTCATTTCGCGCGGATAGCGGTTTTCAAACCCTTCCAGATCGACGAGCTTCAGCATCTGCATCACGTCGCGCTGAATCGCTGCCTTATCCAGCTTGCGCATTTTCAGGCCGAAGGCCACGTTATCAAACACCGTCATATGCGGGAAGAGCGCGTAGCTCTGGAAGACAAAACCGAAGTTGCGCTTGTGCAGCGGCACGTGGGTGTAATCCTTTCCGTCAAAGCTGATCGTGCCCTGCATCGGCTCGGAGAAACCCGCAATCAGGCGCAGGGTCGTCGTTTTGCCGCAGCCGGAGGAGCCGAGCAGGCTGACAAACTCGCCGCGCTCCACGTTCAGGTTGAAGTCGCGCAGAATCACGTTCTGGCCGTAACCGGCGGTAATCCCTTTCAATTCAAGCAGCGCCATGTCTGTTCCTCCTTACGCCATCGGGTTGATCTTTCGGCTCAGGGCGTTGAACACGCCGGAAATGATCATCGTCACCACGATCATCACGACCGCCACGACGGAGGCCTGCGTCCAGTCGCGCAGGCTCATCGCGTATTGGTAAATCATCGTTGCCAGTACGCGTGTATCCGTGCCGCCGAGCAGCTGCGGGGTGGTGTAAGCCGTCATGCAGCCGGTGAACACGAGCACACTGCCCGTCACCAGACCCGAAATGCTCAGCGGGAAGACGACGTGGAAGAACGCGCCGATCTTCGTCGCGCCGAGGCTTCCGGCCGCCTCGCTCAGATCATCCGGGATGTGATCCATCACGCCGATGAGCGAGAGGATCATCAGCGGCAGGAAGAGCTGCACAAAACCGACCGTCATCGAGAATTCGTTGTACAGCAGGCTTTGCGGCTTGGCGAAAATGCCCAGCGACACCAGCGTGCTGTTGACGATGCCCTTTTTGCCAAGGATGACCATCCAGCTGAACGAGCGGATGACCGGGCTGGTGAACATCGGGAACACGGCGAACGCCATCATCATGCCCTTATGTTTGGAGTGCTTGGCGATGTAATATGCCGTCGGGAAGCCAAGCAGCGCACAAACCGCCGTGCTCAGCAGGCTCAGCCGCAGACTGCGGACAAACACCTGCTGAAAATACACATCCCCAAAGAGCGAAAAATACGAAGACAGGGAAAAATGCTCGTCCGGAAAAAACGACGTCAGACAGAGCGAAAACAGCGGAATCAGCATGAAAAACACGACAAACAGCACGCCGGGCAGCACCAGCGCCGCCGCAATCCAACGATTTTTTCGATTCACCGAAGGTTTCACCCTTTCCGCAGACATAATGTTCGGTAAAATTGCGATTCATTTTAGCATAAAGCGCGGAATGTGTCAATTCTTCTTCGACTTTTTTCGGAAAAAACTTCATTCTATCGTTTTTCTGTTTTAATGTTCGTGTTTTAGATGATGTCCGCGTATTTCGCGGCGCTCCGCATGAACGGCCCCATCTGATCCAGCAGCTTCACCTTCGCTTCTTCCATGTCCAGCCGCGTCAGCTTCCCGCCGCGCACCAGCACCTCGCCGGAGGCCATCACAAGGCTCACATCCGAGCTGTTCGCGCCGTAAACCAGCGCCGAATACGGGTTGTACACCGGGAACATGTGCGGCGCGTCCACGCTCACCAGCGCCATATCCGCGCGCATGCCCGGGCAAAGCTGACCGAATTCGTGCCCCGCGCGCAGCGCTTCCGCGCCGCCCCGCGTCGCCGCCCGCACGATCTCCTTCGCCGGGAAAAGCGCGCGGTCGTGGTTTGCCGTCTTGTGCGCATCCGCAAACAGGCGCATCTGGTCAAACAGGCTGAGCGTGTTGCCGGAAGACGGGCCGTCCGTGCCAAGGCCGAAACGAATCCCCGCGCGCGCCGCCGCTGCCATCGGCGCAACGCCCTTGCCCGCCTTCGTATTGCTGCCGATGCAGTGGGCAATCGCCGCGTTTCCTTCCGCCAAAATGGCGATATCCGCCTCCGTCAGGTGGATGCAGTGCCCCGCCAGCAGCCGCTCGTTCACCGCGCCGATGCGCTGCAAATAGCTCGTCGGCGTTTCTCCGCGCTCGGCAAAAAACTTCATTTCATAGTCCATTTCGCTCGTGTGCAGCGTGAACAGCGTATCCTTCTCCGCCGCCAGCTCTGCGCCCGCGCGCAGAAGCGCTTCGTCGCAGGTCGTCGTGCCGTGCGGCGCGACAATCGGGCGCACCAGCGCCTCGCCCCGCCATGTGTCAAACATCTTTTTCGCAATCGTCAGGCCGCCGCCGGGCTGCGCGCTGTCGCACGTCGGCTGGGCAATCAGCGTTTCGCCGAGATAGCCGCGCATACCCGTCTGCACGCAGGCGCGCGCCACCTCGTCTTCAAAATAGTACATATCCACGAACGTCGTCACGCCCGCCAGCAGCATCTCCCCGATGCCGAACACCGCGCCGCGGTAAACCAGCTCGCGCGTCATCGCCTCGTTTTCCAGCGGAAACAGGAAGCGCCGCAGCCTGTCCGGGCAGTCGTCGCCCATCGTGCGGAACGGCACCATCGACACGTGGCAGTGCACGTTCACAAACCCCGGCAGCAAAATGCCCCCGCGCGCGTCGATCCGCTCGTCTGCCTCGCCCGTAAAGCGCCCCTCGCCCACCTCGGCGATGGTTTGGCCGTCCGTCAGCACATAGCCCCTGTCCAACACGCGCATCTCGTCGTCCATCGTCAGGACGACGGCGTTTTCAATCAGCGTTTTCATTGGTGATCCCCCGGTTCATTTCTTCCGTTTCAAATGCGATTTCCGTCAATTCCCGCAGTTTCTCCTGCAACACTTTTTTATCAGGCAGGTGCAGCGTGTAATCCGCTACCATCGTGGGCGACATGCTTCGGCTGAGCGCATACTCCACCACCGCGTCGTCTTTTCCCGCACACAAAATCAGCCCGACGCTCGGATTTTCGTTCTCCTTCTTCACATCGCGATCCAATGCTTCCAGATAAAAATTGATCTGTCCCAAGTGTTCGGGACGAAACATCCCCATTTTCAATTCAATCGCCACCAGACAGGAAAGCGCTCGATTGTAAAACAGTAAATCAATGAAAAAATCCGTATTGCCGACCTGTACGCGGTATTCCTGCCCCACAAACGTGAAATCGCGGCCAAATTCCAGCATAAAGTCGCGCAGATGGGAGACAATCTGTTTTTGCAGGTCTTTTTCTCGGTAAGGCGCTTCCAGTTCAAGGAATTCAAAAACATAAGCGTCGCGCAGCGACGAAAGCCCCTCGTTTCCGGCCATCAGCTGCTTATGCTTTTGCGCTGAAATTCGAGTTCTCTCATACAGCATGCTGTCAATCTGGCGCTGTAATTCCCGTTTGCTATAACCGTTTTCGATGCATTGTTTCAGATAGAATTCCCGCGCATCGTCCGTTTTGCACGCCGCCATAATCAGCAGATTCTGCGTCCACGCCACTTCTCTCACCAGTGGTGAGAGTTTTTCGTTGTTCCGATATGTCTCGTAAAACTGCTTCATGCGCCATATATTCTGCGCCGAGAAACCCTTGGCCGTAGGATAATGCACCTGTAAAAAGGCTGAAAATTCTGCAACGACGCTTTTTCCCCAACCAATGGTTTGAACCCTCTGGCTGACATACGCCCCGATATCCCAATACAGACCGATCATTTCCGCGTTTACGGCGCGCATGGCGCGAAAACGCGCCTGATCAATCCATTCAATCACTTCGTCGAACTGATTTTGAAGCGTTTGCTCCTCCTTCATACCTTTTCCCCCATCATCTCCATCGCCGCCGCGCAGAACACGGCGACGCTTCTGCCCAGCACGGCCTCGTCAAAATCGAACGTCACCGTGTGCTGTGCGCCCGCCATATCGGTCATCGCGCGCATATAGGTCGCCTGCCCGCCGTGTGCCTGCACGCGGTTCATCATCACGGAAACATCGTCGCTGCCCCAGTTTTTGGCGTTCTGTTCGGTGGAAAGCGTCAGATTCGGGAGGTCGCGGCGGATGATCTGCCCGATGCGCTCAATCAGCGGCAGGTCGCTGTGCTGGCCTTCCGCCATGCCCATCACGGTCATCTCGCACGAGCAGCCCTGCATGGCCGCCGCGCTCTGGCAGATTTCCTTCGTGCGCTCCATCATGAACTGGTTGATCTCCGTCGTTTCGCCGCGCACCTCCAGCTGCATCAGCGCGTGATCCGGCACGACGTTGCGCCCCGAGCCTGCGCGCAGCGTGCCGACGTTGATGAAGCTTTGGCCGCTGCCGTGGCGCGGAATCGCATGCAGCGCAAGCGCCGCGGAGGCCGCCGCCAGCAGCGCGTTTTTGCCCTGTTCCGGGAAGCCGCCCGCATGCGCCGCGCGCCCGGTGAACGCCACGTCGTATTTCGTCGTCGCCAGACTGCCCCATGTGCCGACCGTCACGTCGCCGTCGTCCGCCTTGCCCGTCGGCGCGACGTGCGAGGCCAGCAGCACATCCACATCATCCAGCCAGCCGTTTTCCGTGATGGCATACGCGCCGCGCACGCCTTCCTCCGCCGGCTGGAAGATCAACTTCACCGTGCCGCGCAGCGCATCCCTGTGCGCCATCAGGATGCGGGCGACGCCCAGACCGATGGCCGCGTGGCCGTCGTGCCCGCACGCGTGCATCATGCCGGGGTTCTCGCTCGCAAAGCCTTCCCGCGTCGGCCTGTGCGTGTCCAGCGGACATTCCGTCATCGGCAGCGCGTCGATGTCAAACCGCATCGCGACCGTCGGCCCTTCGCCGCGGCGCAGAACGGCAATCGCGCCCGTGTAGCCCGCGCAGATTTCCGCCGTCAGCTCTTCCTCCGGCGCGCCCTGCGCAAGCGCCCGCTCGGCATGCGCCGCCAAAACCGCCGCATCCGGCAGACCCAGCCGCGCGCCCTCCTTGCAGACCGCGCGGCCAGTGTAAACCTCGTACCCCAGCGCCCGCAGTTCCTTCGCGAGGATCGCCGTCGTCCGCATCTCCAGCCAGCCCGTCTCCGGGCAGCGGTGCAGGTCGCGGCGGATGCGCACCAGATCCGGCTGCATCGCGTCAATCTCTTTCCGAACTTCCGTAAAATCGGTTCTCATCTTCATATTCCTCCGTTCCCCAATTGGGAGGTGCGGGAACCTCAGGTTCCTGCCGGGGTTTGGAGCGGCACCCCAAACGTTCCTCTTCTCGCGCTTCCATACTCAAAATATATCATAATTGACGCGCGGCTTCAAGGGGCGTATACTGACATTATTCTTGTTGCCAGCGGAGGGAATTATGGAAAAGAATGTGCTCGTCATCGGCTCTACCTGCGTAGACGTGATCATCCGCGTCGATCACCTGCCCCATACCGAGGAAAACCTGCACCCGGACGGCCAACAGTTCGCCATCGGCGGCTGCGCGTATAACGCCGCCAACATCTTGGGACGCGGCGGCGCGCCGACCACGTTCGTCACCCCGGTCGGTTTGCAGGGCGTGTTCGGCGGCTTCGTTCAAAAGCAGCTTGAAACGCTGCCCTTTGCGCAGCCCGTTTATCTGCCGGATGCGGCGAACGGCTGCTGCTACTGTCTCGTCGAGGCCAGCGGCGAGCGGACGTTCATGTCCATCCACGGCGCGGAATACAGCTTTGATCCCGCGTGGATGACGCGTTACGCCGCGAACCGTTACGCTTACGGCTATGTTTGCGGGCTTGAGGTGGAGGAAAAAACCGGCGGTCTGCTGGCGGATTACCTCAAGACCGCGCCGATTGAGCGAATTTTGTACGCGCCCGGGCCGCGCGGCGCACGGATTGCGCCGGAAAGAACGGAAGCGCTCTACGCCCTGCGCCCGATTCTTCATCTCAACGGCGCGGAAGCGAGCGCGCTTTCCGGGCTGGACGGACTGGATGAATCGCTGCGTTTCCTGCATGGCAAGACGCATGCGCCGATCATTGCGACGTTGGGCAAGCTCGGCGCGCGGGTTTTGGCGGAAGACGGAACGCTGCTCACCGTGCCGGGCTATCCTGCGGAGCATGTGGTGGACACCATCGGTGCAGGCGACGCGCATGCGGGCGCAGTTTTATTGGGGCTTTCGCGCGGGCTTTCGCTGGCGGATGCGGTTGCGCTGGGCAACCGGGTAAGCGCGGCGGTGGTTCAGACGGCAGGCGCGACGCTTTCGGACGAAGCTTTATTTGGGGCGTTGCCCCAAACCCCACTAAGAACCTGAGGTTCTTGGATTTCCCCCCTATTTTTATTGCTTCGCAATAAAAAAAATTTCGATGTGAATTCGCAGGTATAAATCATCGAAGCATGGAGAACATAGAGAGCGAGGAGCTGAGAAACCCTTTCTCAGACCCGGACAGTCTGCCAACCGCCGCCGCGAGATTCGCCGTCGTCATGACCGCGCATCCGCCCGGAAGGAAGGCACATCGGGCGTGATGCGCACAAGCAGCACCTCCTCTCTTTGATAAGCGGAGGGTCGCGTGATCGGCAGGATACGCGGCTCTCTGCCTTTTTTTATGAAGTCGGGGTTGTGCGTTTTCGTTTTGAGCTTTTCAATACATGAACGTTTTTCACTTGACGCATGAAAGCCATTGACAATTCCATCAAAACGAGTACAATGGTGTCTATCGCCCGTTGAGGCGACCGAGAGAAACACATTTTCGGAGGAGAAAACCATGAAGAAACTGACGACCCTTGCCGCCGCGGCCCTGGCCCTGGCGATGACCGGCGCTGGCGCGCTGGCTGAGACGACCCTGCAGCTGGGCACCACCGTAAACGAGCAGGATAGCTTCCACGTGGCGGCCGTAAAATTCGCCGAGCTTGTGGATGAGCGCACGAACGGCGAATATAAGATTGAGATTTACCCGAACGGCACGCTGGGCGGCGAGAGCGATATGCTCGATTCCATGAGCACCGGCATGCTGGATATGGGCATCATCACCAGCGGCCCGTTCGTCAACTTCTCGGAGATGATGGGCGTTCTGGATATGCCGTATCTGTTCGCCAACAACGAGGAAGCCTATAAGGTGCTTGACGGCGAAATCGGCCGCGAGCTGCTGGATACGCTGGAGGACGCGGGGCTGAAGGGTCTGGCCTATGCCGAGCGCGGCTTCCGCAACGTGACCAACTCCGTTCGCCCGGTGACGTGCGCCGACGATCTTGCCGGCCTCAAGCTGCGCGTGATGGAAAACGAGGTTTACACCGCGACCTTCAAGGCGCTCAAGGTCAACGCCGTTCCGATGGCTTGGGCTGAGGCGCTGACCGCCATGCAGCAGGGCACCATCGAGGGCGAGGAGAACCCGATCAACGTCATCTATTCCTACAGCCTGTGGGATTACGGCCAGAAGTACGTGACGCTTGACCGCCACAGCTACTCCACCGCCATCATCACCATGAGCCTGGACGTGTTCAACAGCCTGGACGAGGCCACGCAGGAGATCTTCCTGACCAGCGCGCAGGAAGCCGCCGAGTATGAGCGCGCGTGGGTTGCCGAGCAGGAGGCCGATCAGCTGGCCACCATCAAGAGCCACGGCGTGGAAGTCATCGAGAACCCGGACGTCGAATCCCTCCGCACCGCGGTGCAGAGCGTGTACGACGCTTATCCGCAGTACGCTGACTACATCGCCCGGATTCAGGCGCTGCTGGCCGAGTAATTCAGCCGCATATGCGTTTCCTCTCCCTTCGAGGGGAGGAAACGTTTTTTTACCCTTTGAAAATTCGGGAAAAACGGAGGCAATTCCTCATGGCACTCAAGAAAATCCTTTCGCCCATCAGCGACGCGCTTGATAAGGTGTGCAGCGTGGCCATCGTCATCATGCTCGGCCTGATGGTCGTTATCACCACCGCGCAGATCATCTGCCGCACGTTCTTCACCTCCCTGAGCTGGTCGGACGAAGTGACGCGCTATCTGCTCATCTGGTCCACGTTCCTCGGCGCAACCTGTGTCTACCGCCACGGCGGCAACATCGCCATCACCTTCATTCAGGATATGGTGCCCAAAAAGCTCGGCTCGGTCATGCGCATCGCGGTGCATGCCATCTGCTGCTTCCTGTTCGCCGTGCTGCTGTTTTACAGCGTCAAGTACTGCGGCAAGCTGGTCAAGACGGCCACCGCGCTGCCCATCAAGATGAAATACATCTACCTGTGCATCCCCATCAGCATGGGGATTCTGATGCTCCACGCGCTGGTGATGGCGCTGGGCGAGGTTGAAAGCATGAAGGAGGTCAAGGGCTAATGGCACTGATTCTGTTCGGCGTGTTTATCGCCCTTCTGCTGCTGGGCGTGCCGGTTGCGTTCGCCATCTGCTCCGCCGCCGCGACGACGATGTTTGCGGGCTTCGGCGACGCCAAAATGATGATCGTGGTGCAGCGCATGTTCGCCAGCTGCGATTCCTTCAGCCTGATCGCCGTGCCGTTCTTCATTTTCGCGGGCGACCTGCTCGCGGGCGGCAGAATCTCCAAAGTGCTCGTCGAGTTCTGCGAATCCCTGCTGGGCATGATCAAGGGCGGCCTGTCCGTCGTTTCCGTGCTGGCGGGCATGTTCTTCGCCGCGATTTCCGGCTCGGGCGCGGCGACCACCGCGGCCGTCGGCGCGACGCTCGTGCCTGAACTGAAAAAGCGCGGCTACCGCGAGGATTCCGCCGCCGCGCTCGTCGCCGCCGCCGGTACGATCGGCGTGGTCATCCCGCCCTCCGTGCCGATGGTGCTCTACGCCGTCATCGCGGAGGAAAGCGTCAGCCGCCTGTTCAGCGCCGGTTTCCTGCCGGGCGTGATCATGGGCGTGATGCTCATCGCCATCTCCCTCTATCAGGCGTATAAAAACAACTACCCGAAGGGCGCGCCGTTCTCGCTGAAGAACGTGGTCAAGACCTTCCTGAAGGCCATCCCCGGCATCCTGATGCCCGTGATCATCCTCGGCGGCATCTTCTCCGGCTACTTCACCCCGTCCGAAGCGGCGGCTGTCGCCGTGGTTTACGCGCTGCTGGTGTCTACGTTCGTCTATCGCGATATGAGCCTCAAGAAGCTCTATACCACGATGCTCGGCTCGGCCAAGACCAGCGCCGTCATCATGATCATCATCGCGTGCAGCGGCCCGTTCGGCTGGGCGCTGGCCAACTGGAAGATCCCGGAGGCCATCTCCACCGCCGTGCTGAGCGTTTCCACCAACAAATACGTCATCCTCTTCCTGATCTCCCTGATCATTCTGGTCGCCGGCGTGTTTATGGAAACCTCCTCCGCGATCATCATCCTCACCCCGGTTTTCCTGCCGCTGGTGCGCGCGCTGGGCATTTCCACCCTGCACTTCGGCATCCTCTTCGTGGTCGGCATCGCCATCGGCATGATCACCCCGCCGGTCGCCATCAACCTGTTCGTGGCCTCGGGCATTACGGGTCTGTCGCTGGAAAAGATTTCCAAGGCCGTCGTTCCCTATCTGATCGGTCTGGTCATCGTTTTCCTTGCGATTGTGTATCTGCCGCTGTTCATCCCCGGTTTCATCGGGTAATTTTCTCCGGCTTTCAGCGTCCCGCTTCGCGCGGGGCGTTTTTTGATTCGGCTGTTTTCGTTAATTTTACAATTATTCAAACTTCTCTTAACATTCGGTGAATTTGTGTTATAATAGACTGTCTGGTTTTTTCTTTTTGGGTTTTGCGTACAGGAGAATCTTATGTTTAAAACACATGCGCACCGCACGATGGATATGACGGAAGGCCCGCTTCTGACCAAAGTGCTCTTTTTTTCGCTCCCGATTATGCTTTCCGGCATTTTGCAGCTGCTTTTCAACGCAGCGGATACCATCGTGGTCGGCCGCTTCGCGGGCAACGAAGCGCTGGCCGCGGTCGGCTCGGTCGGCTCGCTCAATAACATGATCATCAGCCTGTTCGTCGGCCTCTCCATCGGCGTCAACGTGCTGGTTGCGCGCTTCACCGGCGCAAAGGACGCGGAACGCGTTTCCGAAACGGTGCATACCGCCGTGCTGCTCTCCATCGTGGGCGGCGCGATGCTGGCGGTCGTCGGTTTTGTCGCCGCGCGCCCGCTGCTTGAAATCATGGGTTCGCCGGAGGACGTAATCGACCTCGCCGAGCTGTATATCCGCATCATCTTTATCGGCATGCCGGTGCAGATGCTCTATAACTTCTGCGCCGCGGTGCTGCGCGCGGTCGGCGATACCAAGCGCCCGCTGTACTTTTTGACGATTGCGGGCGTGATCAACGCCGGGCTGAACCTCGTGTTCGTCATCGGGTTCAAGATGAGCGTGGCGGGCGTCGCGCTGGCGACGATCATTTCGCAGGCGGTTTCCGCCGCGCTGGTCACGCGCTCGCTGATGCTGATGGATGGCCCGACGCAGCTTCACCTCAACCGCCTTTCCATCAAGCCGCACATCATGCGGATGATCATCCAGATCGGCCTGCCCGCGGGCATCCAGAGCTGCATGTTCTCCCTCTCCAACGTCGTCATTCAGTCCTCGGTGAACAGCTTCGGCTCGATTGTCATCGCGGGCAACGCGGCGGGCGCGAACGTCGGCAACTTCGTCTATCAGGCGATGAATACGTTCCAGCAGGCCGTCACCTGCTTTGCCGGGCAGAACATCGGTGCGCGCAAGCCGCGCCGCGTGCTGACCTCGATGTACGCCAGCCTGTTCTGGGCGCTTTCCTTCGGCATCGTCTTCGGCCTGCTCTCCTGCGTGTTCGGCACGCAGCTGCTCAGCCTGTATTCGGTCGATCCCGCGGTCATTCAGGTCGGCCTGAACCGCATGTATATCGTCTGCGGCCCGTATTTCCTCTGCGGCATCATGGATGTGATGACCGGCGTGCTGCGCGGCGTCGGCTATTCGCTGCTGCCGATGATCGTCTCGCTGATGGGCGCGTGCGTGTTCCGCATTTTCTGGGTCATGACGGCGTTCGCCACCAACCGCACGATGGATTGCCTGATGCTCTCCTACCCCGTTTCGTGGCTGCTGACCTTCCTGACGCTCGTGGTGATCTTCGCCGTGCTCTGGAAAAAGAAGATTAAACCGCGCTATACGCCCGAGGAATTGGCGGCGCGATAAAACAGCAAAACCGGCCGATGGTCATTCTTCGGTCGGTTTTTTATTGGCCTTTTTCGACTGACAGAGCGCAAAACGCCGCAGGGCACATGTCGTCCCCGCTCGAAGTTTTGAAATGCGTTCCTTCGTTTCTGAAGGGATTTGATCAGTTCGATACATTGGAATTTACTTTGTGACTATGACTTTTCCCTCTGAATCCAGAAGAGGTGTAATAGCCGCTCCATATCCAGATTTCCAACAAAGATAGTTAACCCCAGTCTCCTTATCAACAAGGATTTGATGAATTCCTTCATCTTTAAGCCAACTTCCGTCTCTAAATATAAC
>CAKTXH010000070.1 GCA_934630975.1 uncultured Clostridia bacterium
CTGGTGGACCGCATCGTCACCGGCTACCCGCGCGGCGAAGCCGAGAAGCTCTACGAGGAATTCGGCTACCGCGACAATATGCTCGATACCGCCGAACCGTTCGGCCTGTGGGTCATCGAAGGCCCGGCCTGGATCGAGGACGAGCTGCCCTTCAAGAAAGCGGGCTGCAACGTCGTCTTCACGCAGGACGTCTCCCCGTATAAGCTGCGCAAGGTGCGCATGCTCAACGGCGCGCACACCTCGATGGTGCTCGGCGCGTATCTGGCGGGCCACGAGATCGTCGGCGACTGCATGGCGGATGACACCATGCGCTCCTACATGTCTCAGGCGCTGTTCAACGAGATCATGCCGACCCTCGACCTGCCCAAGGACGATCTCGAGGCGTTCGCTTCCGCGATTTTCGAGCGCTTCTCCAACCCGTTCAACCGTCACCTGCTGCTCTCCATCGCGCTCAACAGCCAGAGCAAGTTCCGCGCCCGCGTGCTGCCGACCATCAAGGAGTATGTCAAGCGCAAGAACGAGCTGCCGAAGATCCTGACCTTCTCAATGGCGGCGTTCATCGCCTTCTACTGCGGCAAAAAGAAGGAGGACGGCTCCTTCGTCGGCGTGCGCGCCGCGGGCAACGAGTACCCGATTGCCGACGATCAGTTCGTGCTCGACTTCTTTGCGGGCATGACCGGCAGGCCGGCCGCGGAAATCGCGCACGCCGTGCTGACCAACGTGGATTTCTGGGGCAGCGATCTGGCCGCCGAGCTTCCGGGCTTCGAGGCTTCCGTCGCCGCTTCTCTGGACGCGATCTTCACTCAGGGCGCCGCGAAGGCGATTGAAGAGGTTGTGGCAAAGGCATGAGCAGATTGATCCGCATCAATCCGCGCGACAACGTGGCCGTGGCGCTCGAACCGCTCAAGGCCGGTGAAGAAGCGCTCGGCGTGGCGCTGCGCGAGGATATCCCCGCCGGGCACAAGTTTGCGCTCTGCGATATCGCCGAAAACGAAAACGTCGTCAAGTACGGCTTCCCCATCGGCCACGCGACGCAGGCCATCCCCGCGGGCAGCTGGGTGCACACCCACAACGTCAAGACCAACCTCTCCGGCCTGCTGGAATACAGCTATCATCCGCATCCCTGCGCCATGCCCGTGGATCGCAGGGCCGCGTTTGAGGGCTATGTGCGCGAGGATGGCCGCGTGGGCATCCGCAACGAAGTCTGGATTGTGAACACCGTCGGCTGCGTCAACGGCACGGCCAAGACGCTCGAGCGCATGGCGCAGGAAGCCTACGGCGACCGCGTGGACGGCGTCCATTGCTTTGTGCATCCCTACGGATGCAGCCAGCTGGGCGAGGATCACAAGAACACGCAGAAGCTGCTCGCTTCGATGGTGCGCCATCCGAACGCGGGCGCGGTGCTCGTGCTGAGCCTCGGCTGTGAAAACAACAACGTCAACGAATTCAAAAAGGTGCTCGGCGACTACAACCCCGAGCGCGTGAAGTTCCTCATTACGCAGGACGTGGAGGATGAAATCGACGCGGGTATGAAGCTGCTCGACGAGCTGACCGCCTACGCCGCGACGTTCAAGCGGCAGACGGTGGACGCTTCCGAGCTGGTCATCGGTCTTAAGTGCGGCGGCAGCGACGGCCTTTCCGGCATCACCGCCAACCCGCTTCTAGGCTGCGCTTCCGACCTGCTGGCGCGCCACGGCGGCACGACGCTGCTGACCGAAGTGCCGGAGATGTTCGGCGCGGAGACCATCCTGATGGATCGCTGCAAGGACGAAGCGACCTTCCGCAAAGCGGTTGAGCTGATCAACAACTTTAAGGAATACTTCATCCGCCACGGGCAGGAGGTTTACGAAAACCCCTCCCCGGGCAACAAGGCGGGCGGCATCACCACGCTGGAAGATAAATCCCTCGGCTGCACGCAGAAGGGCGGCACGGCTGAGGTGCGCGACGTGCTCAGCTATTGCGAATCCGTGACCGAAAAGGGGCTGAATCTCGTGCAGGGGCCGGGCAACGACCTGTGCGCCATCACGGCGCTGATGGCCTCCGGCGCGCAGATGGTGCTCTTCACCACCGGGCGCGGAACGCCGGTCGGCGCGCCGATTCCGACGGTGAAGGTTTCCACCAACACCCCGCTTTCCGAAAAGAAGCACAACTGGATCGACTTCAACGCCGGTATTCTCGCGCAGGGCGCGGACATGCAGGAGACCACCGAAGTCTTCTTCAAAAAGCTGCTGGCCATCGCTTCCGGCGAGCGGACGCAGAGCGAAACGCACGATTATCGCGAAATCGCGATTTTTAAGGACGGCGTAACGCTGTAATTTGCATTTTTACCCTTCTGCCGCCCGCATGCGGGCGGCGGAAGGGTGATTCAAAGAATCATCAAAGGAGGAGAACCCCATGAAACCGTTTATGGATCAGGATTTTCTGCTTGAAAATGACGTGGCCAAAAAGCTGTATCACGAGTATGCGGAAAACATGCCGATTTATGACTATCATTGCCACATCTCCCCGCGCATGATCTACGAGAACTATCAGTTCCAGAACATCGGCGAGCTGATGCTCGGCGGCGACCACTACAAGTGGCGCGTGATGCTCTCCAACGGCGTGGATGAGAAGTTCATCCGCGGCGACGCGAGCTGGCACGACAAATGGCTGGCCTTTGCCGCGAGCCTGAAATACTGCATCGGCAACCCGATGTTCCACTGGACGCATCTGGAGCTGCGCCGCGTGTTCGGCATTGAGGAAATCCTGAGCGAAAAGACCGCCGAGGATATCTGGAACCGCGCGAACGCGCTGCTGGCGACGGAGGAATACCGCTGCCGCGGCCTGATCGAGAAATTCGGCGTGAAGGTCATCTGCACCACCGACGACCCGGTGGACGACCTTGAGCACCAAATCAAGATCGCGCAGGATCCGACCTGCAAATTCAAGGTGTACCCGGCCTGGCGGCCCGACAAGGTGCTCAACATCGAGCGCGGCGGCTTTGTGGATTACATGAACCGCCTCTCCCGCGTCTCCGGCATCCACTGCCTGAATCTGGACAGCATGATGCAGGCGATCGAATCCCGTCTCGATTTCTTCCATGCGCACGGCGCGCGCCTGTCCGACCATGCGCTGGATACGGTGCCCTACGGCGTGCCGAGCACGCACATCGCGGGCGAAGCCTTCCGCAAGGCCATGAGCGGCGCGCCGCTGACCGAAGCGGAAATCGCCTCCTATAAGACCTACGTGCTCGTCGAGCTGGCGCGCATGTACAAGGCGCGCGGCTGGGCACAGCAGTACCACATCGGCGCGATGCGCAACAACAACCCGCGCATGTTCGAGAAGTACGGCCCGGACGTGGGCTTCGACTCCATCGACGACACCTGCATCGCGGAGAACCTCTCCAAGCTGCTGGCCGAAGAGGAGCGCACCGGCAACCTGCCCAAGACCATCCTCTACTGCCTCAACCCGAAGGATAACTACGTCATCGGCACGATGCTGGGCAACTTCCAGGGCGACGGCATCCCGGGCAAGATTCAGTTCGGTTCCGGCTGGTGGTTCTGCGACCAGAAGTACGGCATGGAAGACCAGATGCACGCGCTGGCGTCGCTGGGTCTGCTGGGGCGTTTTGTCGGCATGCTGACGGATTCCCGCTCCTTCATCTCCTACCCGCGCCACGAGTACTTCCGCCGCATCCTGTGCAACATGATCGGCAAGTGGGTCGAGAACGGCGAATACCCGGAGGATTACGACACCCTGGGCGAGCTGGTTCGCGGCATCTGCTACAACAACGCGGTCGAGTACTTCGGCATGGAGGTCTAAGACCGCCCCTTTTTTCCGCCCGCGCCGGCCGGTTTTCACAGGTCAGCGGACGCGGGCGAAACAGAGCATACAGTTGGGAGATGTTTCGGATGAATACGTTTATCACCAACGAAGAACCGCAGTGGATTGAGCTGGGCGGCGGCCAGCGCCGCAAAATCCGCGCCTACAACGGCGAGGTGATGCTCGTCGAGGTCGGTTTCGATACCGGCGCGGTCGGCGCGGCGCACAGCCACCCGCACGCGCAGATTTCCTACGTGCTGGACGGCGAATTCACCTATACCATCGAAGGGGTGACCCGCTCGATGAAGAAGGGCGATTCCATCGTCGTGGACGGCGGCAAGGTGCACGGCTGCGCCTGCGTCAAAGCGGGCACGCTGCTGGATATTTTCGCCCCGATGCGCGAGGATTTCGTCAAATAACAGGCAGCCCTCTGCCGCCTTCGGGCGCGCAGATCGCATAGATACACAAGGAATTCATGAGGAGGAATAACATCATGGATATTTTGGAGCAGCTTTCTCTGATCGGCATCGTGCCGGTTATCGCCATCAACGACGCGGCGGACGCCGTGCCGCTGGCGCAGGCGCTGATTGACGGCGGCCTGCCGTGCGCGGAGGTCACCTTCCGCACCGCCGCCGCTGCGGACGCGATCAAGAACATGACCGAAGCCTTCCCGGATATGGTCGTCGGCGCGGGCACCGTGCTCACCTGCGAGCAGGTGGATCGTGCCGTCGCCGCGGGCGCGAAGTTCATCGTCTCCCCGGGCCTGAACCCGACCACCGTGAAGCACTGCCAGGAGATCGGCATCCCGGTCTGCCCCGGCACGGCGAACCCGAGCGATATCGAGGTCGCGCTCTCCCTGGGTCTGAAATCCGTCAAGTTCTTCCCGGCTGAGGCGGCCGGCGGCCTGAAGTACATCAAGTCCATCGCCGCGCCGTATGTCGATATGAAGTTTATGCCCACCGGCGGCGTGAACGAGAAGAACCTGCTGGATTACCTCTCCTTCAACAAGATCTTCTGCTGCGGCGGCAGCTGGATGGTGCCGGGCGACGCGGTGAAGGCCAAGGATTGGGATCGCATCCGCACCCTGACCGCCTCCGCCGTGCAGCTCATGCTGGGCCTTGAAATCGCGCACGTGGGCATCAACAGCGCCGACGAGGCCGAGGCGATGGATACCGCGACCAAGCTGTGCAAGCTGCTGGGCTGGACGATGAAGGTCGGCAACAGCTCCATCTTCGCCGGCACGGGCATCGAGGTCATGAAGACCCCGTTCCGCGGCACGAAGGGCCACATCGGCATCAAGACCAACTTTATCGCGCGCGCGCAGGCGTATCTGGAGCGTCAGGGCTTCGAGTTCGACCCGGCCAGCGCCAGCGTGAAGGACGGCCAGCTCAAGGCCATCTACCTCAAGGACGAGATCGCGGGCTTCGCGATTCACCTCGTGCAGAAGTAATCCGCCGAAGAGATTCAAAAAGGGAAGGGCTTGTCCCCTCCCTTTTTCTTTTGGCTTTTTTATGATACAATACATTTAGAATACTTGACCGCCGGGAGGGAACGCCCATGCACATCAATCTCAACGAAGAGCAGGTGGACAAGGCGCTGTTCGACGCGCTCTATGCCCTGATGCAGCGACGCACCATTGAGGAATTGACCGTCGGGGATATTCTCGAACAGGCGCATGTCTCCCGCTCCAGCTTTTACCGCCATTACCGGGATAAATATGAGCTGCTCACCACCAGCTATAAGCACATTCTGGAAAGCACCTACCTGCGCTGCCTGCACGGCAACCCGTGGAAGGAATCCGCCACATCGCTGTACACCGTGCTGGCCGAGCACCCGGCCTTTTTCAAGCACGCGCTGGCCTCCACCGGGCCGAACAGCCTGCGGCAGTATATCTGCGATATCAGCATGGAGTGTTACGAGGAAATCTTCCGCCAGCACGGGCAGGATCTGCGCGGCGACTGGCGGCTGTTTACCGCCGTCAAGAGCCACATCTACGGCACGTGCGAAATCACCTGCGAATGGGCGCAGGAGGGCATGCGGCACAGCCCGCAGGAGATGATCGACCTGTTTTATTACGTTACGCCGGACTGCCTGAAACCATACTGCTCCTGAATTCCGCCACTCCCCGCTTCTTCGACCGCTTAAAACGAAACAAAACCGCGATATTGTTTCTTGACCCGCAAGCGTCAATAAATTATCATATAGGCAGAAAAAACAATTCGTTTTGCCGAAGAAAGGAGCATCTTTATGGCAAAGAATATCAATCGTCGAGACTTTCTGAAGGGCGTAGCCGTCAGCGCGATGGGCGTTTGCGCGGCGGGCGTCGTTGGCGTTCCGGCTCTGGTCTCCGCCGAGGAAGCGTGGGATAAGGAGACGGATGTGCTCGTCGTGGGCGCGGGCGGCGCGGGCGTGAGCGCGGCGGCGGAAGCGGCGGCGGCTGGCGCAAAGGTGCTGATTCTGGAAAAGGCAGGCATCGCGGGCGGCACGACCAACCTCTCCGGCGGCGTGATGCAGGCGGCGGGCACGAAGTACCAGAAGGAATTCTCCCAGTATCAGGACGATACCCCGGAGAAGCACGCCCAGCTTTGGATCAAGGCGGGCGAAGGTCTGGTGGATGAAGAGTTGGTCACGGATCTGGCCAACGGCGCGCCGGACTGCATCGACTGGCTGGCCGATACCTGCGGCATCAAGTGGACGAGCGTCTACGGCCACTGCCACATTCCCTATGTGCCCAGCGAGCTGATGGCGGATCGTATTCATGTTTACGAGGGCGGCGGCGCGGCTGGCAGCGGCGGAATCTTCGTGCAGGCCGTGCTCAAGTACGCGCAGGAGAACGGCGCGGAAATCGAGTATAAAACCGAGGTCACCAAGCTCATTCAGGGCGAGGATGGCACGGTCATCGGCGCGGAAGCCGTCTGCGACGGCCAGACTTTCCGCGTGAAGGCGAACAAGGGCGTTGTGCTCTGCACCGCCAGCATCGACCAGAACAAGGAAATGGCCAAGGCCATGAGCCCGCAGCAGTATTACGACCTGAATAACGGCGTATGCCTGTCCGTGGCGACCGATACCGGCGACGGCATCCGCATGGGCATGGAAATCGGTGCGGCGGTCGAGGGCTTCGGCGGCTGCATCGACTTCTGCGGCAAGACCGGCGCGGCGACCGATAACCGCACCCCCACCTTCCCGAGCTTCATCGTCAACCAGAAGGGCTTCCGTTTTGTCTGCGAAGACGCGACCTATGCCTATCACTACCGCGCCATCTATCAGCAGAGCGTGCAGCACGACGGCGCGACCTACATGATCTTCGGCACCAGCAGCATCACCAACCCGAACATCGTCGCCAGCGGCTATGCTTCCTGGACGGAGGAGAGCGCGAAGGCCGACGTGGAAAAGGGCGTGCTGTATTACGGCGAGACCATCGAGGAGCTGGCCGAGGCCATCGGCGTTCCGGCCGCGAACCTCAAGGCGCAGCTCGACCTGTGGAACAGCTATGCCGCCACCGGCGAGGATACGCAGTTTGGCCGCATCTCCGGCGTTGAGGAAATCACCGGCCCGTTCTACGCCTACAAGAACGTCGCCTATAACCTCGGCGCGCTCGGCGGCCTGAAGATCAACACCAACACTGAGGTCATCGACGTGAACGGCAACGTCATTCCGCACCTGTACGCCGCCGGCCTGAACGCGGGCGGCTGGGTCGGCCCGTATTACCCGGGCAGCGGCACCGCCGTCATGGGCACGGTGCACTGGGGCCGTAAGGCGGGCAAGGCCGCCGCGGCGAATAAGTAAACCGCTTGCTTCTCCCCTTCGGGGGAGAAGTTTTTTGACGCAAAACATCGCCCGCGATTCGGCTTTTCACCGTTTCGCGGGCGATGTTTTGCATCAAGCTTCTTCAGTTCAAATTATTTTCGTCAGGCTTTTTCTTCCTCGACAAGGCAAACTTCAACGTTGCCGTCCGCATCTTTGCCATAGCCGTACCAAACGCCCGTTTCCGGCGTCAGGAAGTGCGTTCCAACGCCTTTGTCATTGCAGATATCGCTGAACTTCTCAGCCATCGCATCCAATTCGTCATAAGAGAAATGCTGCTGATGTTCCGGCAGCGCGGCTTTTCCCTTAACCGAAGCGATCCACTCGCCCATATGCTGGCAATTCGGATTGCGGCGATCATAGTCAAAGCTCGCACCCGCGACCTGATACATGAACAAATCCGGGTTTGCGTCGCGGTAGAAGTACGGCCTGCTTTCAAAGCCCTGCCCATCCGCCTGCATTTCGGAATTCCAAATCAAAATCGTGAATCCTTCGTCCGTCGTGATCTTCATGTTCATGATTTCGCGCTCGTAAATCCAACGATACAACTGATAGAAATCAAGTTTCCCGTTTTCATCCAGATACTTTTCCGCGTTCAGCGTATCCGTAACCGGGCGCTTGCTTACATTATGGTTGGAACGGCAGGTTTCCAGCTCGAAACCGTCAAACTGGAAACGGTCATGCGCGCCCGCTTCGCTGAAATACTTGCCCGCGTAGTTGATCTTATTGTCATGTCCCCATACGACGGAAGGCAGCGCATGCTCCGGCACGACCACTTGCGCCAGCGGATAATGCTCGAGCACAGAGGGCAGCTCGCCGGTATGGTCGAAATGCCCGTGCGTCAGCAGCACAAAGTCCGCGCCGTGCACCCATTCGCCGCCGGGCAAATCGGTCGGCGTATACTTGTACTCGTTATGACTATCATTCGGATCATCAAAATACGGATCCATGACGATCGTTTTGCCGTTGGGAAGCACAAATTCATAGAAGTTCACGCCGCCCCAACGCACCTTGAGCAGCACGCTCGGGTCATTCCATGCTTTCTTTTCCAGCTTCGCACGATCAAGTACCCCGGATATCCCCGGCACAGACGGTTTTACCGCCGCTTCTTTCTTTTCGTCCTCCTGCGCCATTGCAACCTGCGCACCCATCGCGGCAACGCCCAACGCTCCGGCCGCTGAAACCTTCAAAAATTCGCGCCTTGATAAACCCTTTTTCATTACTGAAACCTCCCCTTATTTTCAGAAGCCGTTTCTTTCGTTCTTTGGCTTCCTGATCTGGCTTTATCATAGCGCATGAACCGAATAAAATCCAATATCTATAAGTTATTCCAGATTGCAGATTCGGTTATGCTTTGTTTTTAAATTATAACTTTTTTCTTATCTTGTCCATAGTGAAAAAGCAATCTCGGAATTTTGCAAATCAGATTGACATTTCCCGTTTTCCGCTCTATCATTTGAAGATAAGCTTAGTCAAATTGGAGGAGGGAATTCGCTTTGAAGCTGCGAGAATACGAATATATGCTGGCTATCGCACAGGAAGCAAACATGACGCGCGCTGCTCAGCGTCTCTATATCTCCCAGCCCGCGCTCAGCAAACTGCTCGCCAGCGTCGAATCTGAATTAGGCGTTCAGTTATTCCGGCAGGAAAACCGCCGCATGATTCCTACCGCCGCAGGCAAAATCTATCTGGAAAACGCCGAAAAAATTTTGTCCCTCAATCACGACTTGGAGCGCAGTGTCCGTCTGGCTTCCTCCCAGCGTGAGCTTACGCTCGCCTATCCGCTGATCTACTCCGGGTTCATTACCGGCAGCGTTTTGCCCGCCATGCGTAAAATCAACCCTTCGATTTCCATTCACGTTCTCCATTCAGCGCAAAGTAAGATTCTGGATCACCTTTTGCAGGGGCACTTTCCTTTCGCCGTCGGCATTGTCACCGATTCCATTCGGCAATCTGCCTCTTTTATCCGCATCGGTCAGCAGGAAATGGTTTTGGCCGTTCATAAGGGGCATCCGCTCGAAAAGCAAGCCGTTTCGCGTGCCGACTGCACCTACCCTTATATTCCGGCAGAAGCGCTTTCAAACGTTCCTTTCCTCGTTCCCGCACCCGCTTCATTCAGCGGCCGCTTTGCCGTCAATTATTTTCACCAGCATCAGCTTCACCCTTCTATCGTTTTATCATCTCCGCTGACCGGGCCTCTGTATCAGTCCGTCTCTATGGATTGCGGCATCGCCTTTCTGCCTTCTATTCCCCTTCGCCATATGCAGCTCGCCGATTCCATTACCTACTTATCCGTTGAACCTTGTATTCATCCGTATACCGTCGGCTTGATTTTCCGCAAAGATAGAATCCTTTCAGATTATGAAATCGCACTTTCCGAACAGATGGCCGCGCTTTTCTAATCTTCTTTCTCCGTATCCGCGAAAACTGCATAGAAAAAATCGCCCGCGATTCGGCTTTCCACCGTTTCGCGGGCGATGTTTTTATTCAAGCGTCAATCCAGCATTTGAAGCCACAGGCTCTTGAGGTAGTGGCTTTCCGGGTATCCGGCCAGAACCGGGTGGTCGATATCCTGACGGCGCAGGGTGATAATGCGCACCTGCCGGTGCAGATCCTGCGCGGCGGAGAGCACCGTATTCACGAAGACCTCCTCCGGCATGTGATACGAGCAGGAGTGCGTCGCCAGCACGCCGCCCGCCGGAAGCAGGCGCATCGCGGAAAGCGCAATCTCCTTATAGCCGCGGCAGGCGCTGGCCATGTTGGCATGCGCCTTGGTGAACGCGGGCGGATCGAGCACCACCACGTCGTATTTTTCGCCCGCCTTGACCTGCGCGCGCAGGAAATCAAAGCAGTTGGCGCAGACGGCGGTGATCTCCGCGCCGTTGAGCGCGGCGTTCTTCTCAATGAGCTGCACGGCGGCTTCGCTGATATCCACCGCGGTCACTTCCTTCGCCCCGGCTGCCGCCGCGTTGAGTGCGAACGCGCCGATGTAGGAGAAGCAATCCAGCACGCGCGCATCCTTGCAGAACTGGCGCACAAACAGGTGGTTATCCTTCTGATCGAGGAAGTAGCCGGTCTTTTGGCCGCCGAGCACATCCACGGCGAGCTTGATCCCGTTCTCGTGGATGACGTTCTCCTCCGGCAGCTTGCCGTAGAGCACGCGGGTGAAGCACTCCATGCCCTCCTTGTGGCGGATCGCGTCGTCGTTTTGCAGCAGCAGGCAGTCCGGCTTTTCACATTCCAGCAGCGCGTCGGCGATGACCTGCGTGAACCGCTCCATGCCCAGCGCCAGCACTTGCAGCACGATCACCCCGCCGAAACGGTCTGCAATCACGCCCGGCAGGCGGTCGGCCTCGCCGTAAATCAGGCGGCAGGAATCCGTGCCCGGGCGGCTCATCACAAAGCGGCGGTATTCGCAGGCCGCCTTCACGCGGGACGCGATCAGCGCGTCGGTGATTCCCTCCTGCCGATGCGTCAGCAGGCGCACGGTGATTAGCGACTTGCTGTTATAAAAGCCCGTACCCATATAGCGCCCGCGGAAATCGACGACCGTGACCAAACCGCCGTCTTCGATTTCGCCTTCCACGCGCTCGATTTCGTTGCCGTATACCCACGGATGGCCTTGCAGCAGCTTCTTCTGCCGTCCGTTGATGACATGAACAATCGGAAGATTTTCCATCTTTTTATCCTCAAAGTTACGTTGGGGCTTTGCCCCAAGTTCGGGAAAACCGTATAGCCGTCTCCGACTCCTTGTGATTTTCCATTGATAAAGACCGCTTAAAACCGCTTTCATAAACCTCCCCTTTCAAGGGGAGGGGGACCGCCCGCAGGCGGTGGAAGGGTTTACTCCACCTCGATCAAATTGATCATCACGACCGGGCGGCGCTTGGTGCGCTCATAGAGGAAAGAGCGCAGCTGGCCCTGAAGCTGGCCGGAGGAAACTGCCTCCTGCACCTTCTTGCCGCTGGCGGCGATGCGGGCGACCGCGTTGGCCGCGTGCTGGCGGCAGGCCGCCTCGATCTTGACGTGCTCGCTGTCGTAAAGGAAGCCCATCGCGCTGACCACGGGTTGAGCCATCATCTCGCCCGTCTTTTTGTTCACGGCCAGCGAAATGGCGACCACGCCGTCGTCGGAGAGCAGCTTGCGCTCGCGCAGCACGCTGTTATCCACCTCGCCGACGGAAGCGCCGTCGATAAGCACCGCGTCGCCGTTGGTGAAGCCGGTCACGCGCGCCGAACCCTTGGAGATTTCGAAGATATCGCCGTTAGCCAGAATGAAGATGTTTTCAAACGGCACGCCCAGCTTGTGCGCCAACTCCGCATGCTGATAGAGCATGCGGGTCTCGCCGTGCGCCGGGATGAAGAACTTCGGGCGGACGAGCGCATGCACCAGCTTGATTTCCTCCTGAGAGGCGTGGCCGGAGACGTGCACATCCGCCAGCGCGGAATAATACACCTTCGCGCCGCGGCGGTAAAGCTCGTTGATGACCTTGTAGATCGGCTTCTCGTTGCCCGGAATCGGGGTCGCGGAGATGATCACGGTGTCGCCCGGCTGAATCTCGATTTCGCGATGGTTGGAGAACGCGATGCGGGTCAGCGCGCTCATCGGCTCGCCCTGAGAGCCGGTGGAGATGATCACGACCTGCTCGGGCGGATAGTTGTCCACCTGAGAAATCTCAATCAGCGTATCCGGCTTCTTCTGGATGTAGCCCAGATTGTTGGCGGCGTTGAACACGTTGAGCATGCTGCGGCCGACCAGCGCAACCTTGCGCCCGTGGCGCTCGGCGGCGGTGAAAATCTGCTGCAAGCGGGACGTATTGGACGAGAACGTCGCCACAAAGATGCGGCCCTTCGCGTCCTTAAACATATCGGCCATCGACTCGCCGACATGGCGCTCGCTCTTGGAGAAGCCCGGCACTTCGATGTTGGTGGATTCGCAGACGAAGAGCAGCACGCCTTCGCGGCCAATCTGCGCGATGCGCTGGAGATCCATAATCGCGCCGTTGATCGGCGTATAGTCGATCTTGAAGTCGCCGGAATGCATGATGATGCCGATCGGCGTGCGGATGGCAAACATGAACGCATCCGCGATGGAGTGGTTCACGTGGATGAATTCCACGGAGAAGCAGCCCGAGCGGATGGTTTCGCCCGCCTCGACGACGTGCAGTTCGCAGCTCTTGGTCAGCCCCGGCACGCGGTCATCGAGCTTATACTTGAGCAGCTCGATGGTCATGCGGCCGCCGTAGACCGGCGCGCGGAACTCGCGCAGCAGGTAGGGCAGGCCGCCGATGTGATCCTCGTGGCCGTGGGTGATGAAGATGCCGCGCACGCGGTCGCGGTTTTGCAGCACGTAGGTGAAATCCGGGATGACCGCGTCCACGCCCGGCATGGTCTCATCCGGGAAGATCTGGCCGCAGTCAACGATGATGATGTCGTTGCCGTACTCGTAAGCCGTCATGTTCTTGCCGATTTCGCACATGCCGCCCAGCGGGATCATGCGCAGCGTCGCACGGCTGGGATGCTCGCTGGCACGGGAACGCATCGTCGGCGGCTTCTTGCCGACCCATTGCAGGGTCTGCGAAATGCAGGGCTTTTCCTCCAGCGCGACCGGCGCGACGATGCGGCGGCGCATGCCCGTCTGCGGGCGATCCGCCTGACGGGCGTTCGCGGTGCGCGGGCGTTCCGCCGTCTGCGCGTTGTTCACGCGCGGGCGCGGCGGATTGCGGCGCGGCTGAGCGGGCTTGACGGTCTGCTGCGGCGCGGCGGCCGGGTTTGCGGCGCTGACGGCGTTGGCC
>CAKTXH010000071.1 GCA_934630975.1 uncultured Clostridia bacterium
TCGTCGCGGTGGGGCTTCCAGTCGCGCAGCATGTGCACGCCGAAATTGCGCTCCGCCTCGCCGTAGGGCGGGCCGTAATTATTCGCCAGATCAAAATGGGTGATACCGTTGTCAAACGCGGTGCGCAGAATCGCCTGCTGGGTTTCAAACGGCGTGATGTTGCCGAAATTATGCCACAGCCCGAGCGAAAGCGCCGGGAGCAGCAGCCCGCTCTTGCCGCATCGGCGGTAAGGCATCGCATCGTATCGGGTGGGAGAAGGGATATACGTCATGGAAAGACCTCCCCGGTTGTCAAAATGTTGCCCCCATTGTAGCATAAAAAAGGGCAAAAGGAAAGAAATTGGAAATGAAAATTCATTTTTACGGCGGTTCCCCTTTTCGCTTGCCTGCGCAGGATGCGTATGATATACTTTCTGTAAATAAAGAAGAACGAAATGGAAGTGTTTACCGTGCTTGCAAGTGTGCAGAGTATGGGCCTGACGGGCATACAGGGCTACCCGGTGACGGTGGAGGCATATTGTGTGGACGGCATGCCGATGTTTGAGATCGTCGGCCTGCCGGATGCGGCGGTGAAGGAGAGCCGGGAGCGCGTGCGCGCGGCGATGTCCGCCTGCCATATGCAGTTCCCCGTCGCACGGCTGACGCTGAACCTCGCCCCGGCGGATGTGCGCAAGGAAGGCCCGGCCTACGACCTGCCCATCGCGCTGGCGATTCTCGCTTCGATGGGCAGGATCGACGCGGAGACGATGGCGGGCATGGCGGCGGTCGGCGAGCTTTCCCTTTCCGGCGGGGTGATGGGTGTGCGCGGGGCGCTGTCGATGGCCATTGCCGCGAAGGAAAGCGGCCTGCGCGCCGTCATGCTGCCCGCTTCCAACGCGGCGGAAGCCGCCTGCATCGAAGGGCTGGATATTCTGCCGGTTGCGCACCTGAGCGAAGCGATTGACCACCTGCGCGGCAGGCGGAAGATCGAGCCGCTGCGCGCCAGACCCTATGCCGAGCTGCTGGGCGAGCGGAAAACCCTATGCGATTTTGCGGATGTGCGCGGCCAGAAGGGCGCCAAGCGCGCGCTGGAAATCGCCGCGGCGGGCGGCCACAACGTGCTGATGATCGGCCCGCCGGGCAGCGGCAAAACGATGATGGCGCGCTGCCTGCCGGGGATTTTGCCGGATATGACGCTCGGCGAAGCGCTGGAAGTCACGCGCATCCACAGCGCGGCGGGCACGCTCGCGGCGGACGCGGGGCTGATGGCCGAGCGCCCGTTCCGCGCGCCGCATCACACGGTCAGCGCGGTGGCGCTGGTCGGCGGCGGCTCGAAGGCGCGGCCCGGCGAAATCAGCCTTGCGCACAACGGCGTGCTCTTCCTCGACGAGCTGCCGGAGTATGACCGCGGCGCGCTGGAAGCCCTGCGCCAGCCGCTGGAGGATGGCTTTGTCAGCGTCGTCCGCGTGAGCGCGCAGGCGAAATACCCCGCGCGGGCGATGCTCGTCGCGGCGATGAACCCGTGCCCCTGCGGCAACTACGGCAGCAAAACGCAGCCCTGCCGCTGCACCCAAAAGGAAATCGCGCGCTATCTGGGGCGCATCTCCGGGCCGCTGCTCGACCGAATCGACATGCAGCTGGAAGTTACCGCCGTCCCCGTCCGCCAGATCACCGAAAGCGCGCCGGAAGAGCCTTCCAGCGCCATCCACGCGCGCGTGCAGGCCGCGCGCCAGCGCCAGCAGGAGCGGTACGCGCACGAGGGCGTCAGCAGCAACGCGGAGCTTTCCGCCCGCCAGCTCGAGCAGTTCTGTCCGCTGGATGACGCGTGCCGCGACCTGATCGGCAAAGCCTGCGACAAGTATAACCTCTCCATGCGTGCCGTCAGCCGCGTGCGCAAGGTCGCGCGGACGATTGCCGACCTCGCCGGGGAGGAGCATATCGGCAAGGCGCACCTGCTCGAAGCGCTGCGGTATCGCAATCTGGAAGGAAGCTATTGGAAGTAAAATCTGCAATCAAAGATCAATCGGGACGTTTCCAGACGGGGACGTTCTTTTTTCTTTGTGAAAATTGCATAACAAGGATTGCATAATATAAAGGAATATGATAAACTGAAAGAAGAACAGCACAAATATGAAGGAAGGTCAGGTGGAGGCAAGTGAAGAAAATCGTAAACGTCATTGTGCTTATGTTGGCGACGCTCCTGATGCTGATGGCGGCGGGGCAAACCGCGCTGGCGGAAGAACAGGCGATCTCTGCAAAGGAGATGATGCGCCTGCTGGACGATTTTGTTCAGGAAATCGCGCCGGAAAAGCTGGACGAATGGCGGGCGATGTTCCCTGCGGCACGAGACAGCGACGAGACATTGACGCGGGCGGACGGTATCTGTATGCTTTACGGCGCGGCCTGCACGGCCTGCCCGGACAAGGCCGAGATTGGCGACAACTGTTGGGAACTGCACGAGAAAATCGGCGAAAAGATTTGGGACGAATACCCCGTTAACGAAGCGCTCTTCGGCGAAATGGTTTACGAGCCTTCGCCTTGGCATGGATGGAACTATGATGCTTCGGCGTACTTCTTCGCGCTGGATATGCGCGACTGGGACGGCGAAATGCTTTTCGATTACGACCCGGAGGCGAATACGCTGCATACGGATGCGCCGCTGACGCGCGCAGATGCGGAAAAGGCTATCGCACGGCTGACGGCCGCATGGTCGCCGCTTGAGGGCAGCGTTACCGCGCGGGAGCTGATGGAAATGCTGGACGGATTGGTTGAAGCCATTGATCCTGAAAAACTGGACGAATGGCAGGCCATGTTTCCGGCAGCGCGGGAGAGCGGCGAGATGCTGACGCGCGCGGACGGCGTTTTTGCTGTGTATTGCGCGGTTGGCACGGCGCGAACGGAAGTGCTTGAAATCGGCGAAAACTGGATGCAGATGCAGGAAACGATCGGCGATATTTGGAAAGGATATAACGTCAATTACGACCTTTTCGGCAGAATGGTCGATCAGATCACGCCGTGGCACTGGCACGAATGGAGCTGCGGCGCAGCCGCTCTCCTTTTTGCGTTGGATTTTCACGATTGGCGTGGCGAGCTGCTGTTTGAATATGACGAGGAAGCGAACTCGCTGCATCTGGATCAGCCGCTGATGAGCGCGGATGCGGAGCGGGCGATCAATATGTTGACGCAGGCCATGGGTCCGACGCAGGAGCGACCCGCGGAAGCGGATGCGGAATATCTGGCGCAGATGGAAGCGAAAAAGCAGGAGATTCTCAACAGCGCTTCGGAATACGAGGTAAAGGGAAAGGTCTATTATATCGCCAATGATGGCGATGACCATAACAATGGCCGCTCGGCGAAGTATCCGTGGAAGACGCTTGCGCGTTCGTATCAAGCCGGGCTGCAACCGGGCGACGTTGTGCTGCTCAAGCGTGGCGATTTGTGGCGTGAAGTACTGGAATGTGCGAACGGCGTGACATATTCCGCTTATGGAGAAGGTGAAAAACCGCGCATTTACGGGTCGCCGGAAAGCGGAGCGGACAAAGCGAAATGGGAGCTGTATTATGATCAGGACGGCGTAAAAATCTGGCGTTTTTATAAGGATATTTACGATTGCGGGTGTATTGTCTTCAACGACGGAGAAAGCTATGCGCTGCGCGTTTTCAGCGGGTGGGACGGCGAAAGAGAGACGTTGAATCATGATTTGTCGAAACCTTTCAATATGATTGATGAATTGAAGGTGAATCATCAATACTATCATGATCTCACTGGCTCTTATGATCTTTGTAATGCGTCTGAGGGACTACCGACTGAAAAACTGAAAGGCACGATTTATCTGCGGTGCGACGAGGGAAATCCCGGCGAACTGTATGACGATTTGGAATTCGTCTCGGCGCTTTCACAATATGAGGATAAGGGATTTGGTTTGGTCATCGTATACGACAAAGACGTTGTGATAGACAATCTGTGCATGAGATACAGCGTTCGGCCGACGGTCTTTTCCCAAACGGCGTCGTGCACGGTACGCAACTGCGAGGTCGGCTGGGAAGGCGGAGAAATGCTTGGTCTCGATGAGCACAACGGCGCGGCGGGCGAAGGTATTCGCATTGCCGGCAATTGCGTTGTGAAGCATAACTATGTTTATCAGTGCTTTGACGGCGGCGTGAACATTGAGCCGAGCTATGAGACGGAGGGCGACCGTTATTGGATGATAGAATATCACAATATTCTGGTGGAAGACAATCTGGTTGAATACTGCAATTCCGGTTTTTTCCTGACGGGCATCACAAGGGAAATTGATGAAATTGACAGGGTGCTCCGCGATATCACCTTCCGCAACAACGACGTGCTTTTCAGCGGTTACGGCTGGAGCGGCGACCCGGATTATGATTTCGGATGGAAGCACCCGACGGTAATCGGCAACGCAGTGCTGCTTGGATATCACGATTATCCCGTTGAAAACTATGTTTTTGAAAACAACACCTTCTATAAAGCCAAACACGCGATGGTGCTCCTGCCTGAGTTCAGCGGGGAAAAGCCGCTCTTTACAGGCAACCGCTACATGCAGAACGAAAACGGAATCGCTGTGGCCGAAATGCAGTATGAAGAAACCTATAATGCCATCGCCAGAAGCGAGGATGAGGAAGAGCTGCGTGAAATTTACGCGAAATATTTGGGCGACACGCAGGCCGTAATCAACTGACGCGCTGAAGATGGGCGCTGCTCCATCCGCAAAAACATCCTGCGCTCCTGCCGGAAACGACAAATCCGGCGGGAGCGCTTTTGGCTTGCCCGGAAAAAGAAAAAGTGGTATATTAAACAGGAAATCCGGCATGCGGAGCGTACAGCGTTTACGCTTACAAATGACCGAAGGTAAGGAGCAAAAACCATGCTTGAATCCGAAGCGATGGCGATTCTGGTCGGCGCGGGCGTCGGCTATGGCCGCCGGGAGGCGGCGCTGCGCGCGGCGGGGAGCGCGCTGGCCATTTTGGAAGAGCCGGGGCTGTACGCGGCGCAGCTTCAGGAGAAGGGGCTGGCGCTGCTTCGGCGCGCGCTTGCGGATGAGGCGCGGCTGCTCGACGCGCTGAGGCGGAAGGGGATGGCGCTGGTTCTGCGCGAGGACGCGGGTTATCCGCCGCTGCTCCGGCAGATCGCCCACCCGCCGCATCTGCTGTATGTCTACGGCGAAACGAACTTGGCGGATCGCTTTCCCGTCGCCGTGGTCGGCACGCGGCGGGCGAGCGCCTACGGCCTGACGCACACGCGGGAAATTGCCGCCGAGCTGGCGCAGGCCGGGGTGTGCGTCGTATCCGGCATGGCGCTGGGCATCGACGCGGCGGCGCATACGGGCGCGCTCGATGGAGACGGGCGAACCGTCGCCGTGCTGGGCGGCGCGCTGGATAAGCCCTACCCGCAGGAGAACGAACCGCTGATGCGGCGGATTCTGGAAAGCGGCGGCAGCGTCGTCAGCGAATACGCGCCGGGCACGGCGCCGACCAGGTACAGCTTTTTGCAGCGCAACCGCATCATCGCGGGCATGAGCCTTGGTACGCTGGTGACGGAAGGGCCGCGGCGCAGCGGCGCGCTGAACACCGCGTCGCGGACGCTTGAAAACGGGCGCGAGGTGTTCGCCCTGCCCGGCAATGTGGACAGCCCCGGCTCCCAATTGCCGAACATGCTCATCAGCGAGGGCGCGCGGCTGGTGACGGGCGCGGCGGATATCCTTTCCACGCTGGTGATCGAGCCGAAGGACGCGCCGAAAGCCGAACGCAGTGCCGCGCAGGCCGCGGCGCTTCCGGCGAAAGCGCCCGAGGCGAAAAAGCTGCATATCCCCGCCGGGCTGGACGAAACGCAGCGGGCAATCTGCGCGGCGCTGCTGGCGGGCGAGGCCGATTTCGACGCGCTCTGCGCGGTTAGCGCGCTGGGAAGCGACGAGCTGGGCGCGCTGCTTATCGAGATGGAAATGGACGGGCTGGTTACGCCGCTGGCCGGTACGCGGTACGCGCCGGGGACGCAGATGACGGGCTGAAAACGCGTATAAAATCGACTAATAATGAAGAAACTTTCCGCGAAATTCAAATTGCGGCCTTGACAGATTCAAAAAGGGCTGGTATTCTTTTTGACGTTTAGGCGGCTTTGAGCCGCAGTTGAAGGCAAGCATGAACAGCATACGGCGGCTTTTCCCGCCGCATTGGAGGAATTGGATTTGAACAGTCGTAAGCCCGCGTACAAGCTGGTTATTGTGGAGTCGCCTGCGAAGGCGCGCACCATTTCGAAATTTTTGGGCCGGAATTACAAGGTCGAGGCCTCGCAGGGCCACGTGCGGGATTTGCCCAAATCCCAGCTCGGCGTGGACGTTGAGCATAATTTTGAACCGAAATATATCACCATCCGCGGCCGGGGCGAAGTGCTCGAGCGCATCCGCAAGGAAGCCAAGGGCGCGAAATCCATCATCCTCGCGACGGACCCTGACCGCGAGGGAGAAGCGATTTCGTGGCATCTGGCGACGATTCTGGGCATCGACCCGGAGAGCGCCTGCCGCGTGGAATTCAACGAGATCACCGAAAAGACGGTCAAGAGCGCCATCAAGCAGCCGCGCGCGGTCAACATGCAGCTGGTCAACGCCCAGCAGGCGCGCCGCATGCTCGACCGGCTGGTCGGCTACAAGATCAGCCCGCTGTTGTGGGTGAAAATCAAGAAGGGTCTGTCCGCGGGCCGCGTGCAGTCCGTCGCCACGCGCATGGTGGTGGACAGGGAGCAGGAGATCGAGCAGTTCGAGCCGGAAGAATACTGGTTTGTGGACGCCAATCTGCGTGCGGGCGGCAAGCGGCTGCATGCGCGGCTGATTACGCTGGACGGCGAGCGCGTGAGCCTGAGCAACGCGGCGCAGGCCGAAGCGGCCAAGGCGCGCGTGGAGCAGGGCGGCTTCGTCATCCGCAGCGTCAAGCGCGGCGAAAAGCGCAAGCACCCCGCCCCGCCGTTCACGACCTCCAATTTGCAGCAGGAGGCCAGCCGCAAGCTCGGCTTCACCACGTCCAAGACGATGCAGATTGCCCAGCAGCTCTACGAAGGTGTGGACATCGAGGGCCGCGGCACGCTGGGCCTGATTTCCTACATCCGTACCGACAGCGTCCGCCTGAGCGACGAGGCGGTTGCCGCCGCGCGCGAGGCGATTGAAGCGCGTTACGGCGCGGAATACGTGCCGGAGAAGCCGAACGTCTACAAGGGCCGCCAGAGCGCGCAGGACGCGCATGAGGCCATCCGCCCGGCGAACATCGACCTGCGGCCGGAGGACATCAAGGCTTCGCTGACGAAGGATCAGTTCAACCTCTACAAGCTGGTGTACCTGCGCTTTGTCGCCTGCCAGATGGCGGACGCGATTTATGAGACGCAGCAGATTGAAATCGCCTCCGAGAGCGGCGCAGTGCTGCGCTCGAGCGCCGAGCGGCTGAAATTCGCGGGCTTCACGGCGGTGTACGAAGAGGGTACGGACGACGCGCCCGCGCAGGACGAAGAACAGTCCGGCCTGATGGCGGACGTGAGCGAAGGCGACAAGGCGGAGCTGCTGGACGACGAGGCCACGCAGCACTTCACGCAGGCGCCGCCGCGCTACACGGAGGCTTCGCTGGTGCGCGCGCTGGAGGAGAAGGGCATCGGCCGCCCGTCCACCTATGCGCCGACGATTTCCACCATTCTGGCGCGCGGCTATGTCATGCGCGAAAAGAAGCAGCTTTTCCCGACCGAGCTGGGCGTCATGATCACCAACATGATGGAGGAGTATTTCGCGGATATCGTGGATATCGCCTTCACCGCGGGCATGGAGAAGCAGCTCGACGAGGTGGAAGAGGGTAAGCTCGACTGGCATCAGGTGCTCTCCGATTTCTACGGCCCGTTTGAAAAGACGCTGGAAAACGCGGAAGCAAAGATCGAGAAAGTCGAGATCAAGGACGAGGTTTCCGACGTGCCGTGCGACAAGTGCGGCGCGATGATGGTCTACAAGCTGGGGCGCTACGGGCGCTTTCTGGCCTGCCCGAACTTCCCGGACTGCCGCAACACGAAGGCGATTCAGATCGAGATCGACGCGCCGTGCCCGAAGTGCGGCGGCAAGCTCTTGCAGAAGACCTCGCGCAAGGGGCGCAAGTTCTACGGCTGCGAGCGCTACCCGGAGTGCGATTTCGTTTCGTGGGAGATGCCGGTTCGGGAAAAGTGCCCGAAGTGTGGCAGCTACATGACGCTTTCCCGCACGAAGAAGGGCGACTTCTACGTCTGTGCGAACGAAACCTGCCGCGAGCGCGTCCCCGCGCCGCAGAGCGAAGAGAACGAGTAAAAAGATGGAAAGAGCAATCGTTGTCGGCGCGGGGCTGGCGGGATGCGAAGCGGCGTGGCAGCTGGCCAGCCGCGGCGTGCCCGTGACCCTGATCGAAATGAAGCCCCACGCCTTTACGCCTGCGCACCACAGCGCGGGCTTTGCCGAATTGGTTTGCTCCAATTCGCTTCGAAGCGACCAACTGACCAATGCCGTCGGCCTGCTCAAGGAGGAGATGCGCCAGCTTGGCAGCCTCATCCTCAAGGCGGCGGACGCGACGCGCGTGCCCGCGGGCGGCGCGCTGGCGGTGGATCGCGAAAAGTTTTCGGATTACGTGACGCAGGCCGTGCGCAGCCACCCGCTCATCGAGACCCAAGACCGCGAGCTTTGCGAACTGCCGCAGACCAACGCCGTCATCGCCACCGGCCCGCTGACCAGCGACAGGCTGGCGGAAAAAATCGCCGCCCTGCCGGGGCTGCAAACGCTGAATTTCTACGATGCGGCCGCGCCGATTGTCTCCGGCGAATCGCTGGATATGACGAAGGTGTTCCGTCAGGGGCGCTATGGCCGCGGCGACGATTACCTCAACTGCCCGATGAACCGCGAGGAATACGAGGCGTTTTATCAGGCGCTGCTGACCGCCGAAAAGGCCGACGTGCACGGGTTTGACGGCACGCAGGTTTTCGAAGGCTGCATGCCCATCGAGGTCATGGCCGCGCGCGGGGAAATGGTGATGGCGTTCGGCCCGATGAAGCCCGTCGGGCTGGTCGATCCCAGAACCGGGCGCGAGCCTTACGCCGCCGTGCAGCTTCGCGCGGAAAACGAGGCGGGGACGATGTATAACCTCGTCGGTTTCCAGACGCGGCTCAAGTGGGGCGAGCAGAAGCGCGTGTTCTCGATGATTCCCGGGCTTGGAAACGCGGAATTCCTGCGTTACGGCGTGATGCACCGCAACACGTTTCTCCATTCGCCGGGCTTCCTTGACGCGCAGTACGGCATGATCAGCCGCCCCGGCCTGTATTTCGCCGGGCAGATGACGGGCGTGGAGGGCTATGTGGAGAGCGCGTCCAGCGGCCTTGTCGCGGGGCTGTCGCTGGCGCGGCGCATGCTCGGCCTGCCGCCCGTCGATTTCACGACGCGCACGGCCATCGGCGCGCTGGCGCACCATGTTTCCGGCGCGACGGCGGATTTCCAGCCGATGAACGCGAATTTCGGCCTGATTGATCCCTGCGAAAAGCGCATCCGCAACAAGCAGGAGCGCTACGGCCATGTCGCCGCGCGCGCGCTGGATACCATCGAGGCCATCCGCAGCAATCCGCTGGCCTGCGATTTTGACAAGACCCTCAAAAATTGACTGCCCGCACGCCGCCCTGTTCAAACGCAGAGCGGCGTGTTATAATAAAATGTAACTCAGTGTAACGTATCGGAGGTAAACATAGATGACACTTAAAGGCACAACCATCTGCGCCGTCAAGAAGGACGGCAAAATCGCCGTCGCGGGCGACGGCCAAGTGACGATGGGCGAAAGCACCATCTTCAAGGCGACGGCGCATAAGGTGCGCCGCATCTTCGGCGGCAAGGTCGTCACCGGCTTTGCGGGCACGGTTTCGGACGCGTTCGCGCTCTGCGACCGCTTTGAAGCGAAGCTCGAGCAGTTCTCCGGCAATCTGGAGCGCGCCGCCGTCGAACTGGCGCAGGAATGGCGCAGCGACAAGGCCATGCGCAAGCTGGAAGCGATGCTGATCGTCGCCAGCGGCGAAACGCTGATGATCGTCTCCGGCACGGGCGAAGTGATCGAGCCGGACGACGGCATTGCGGCCGTCGGCTCGGGCGGCAACTACGCGATGGCCGCCGCGCGCGCCCTCAAGGAGAACACCGATCTTTCCGCGCACGAAATCGCCGAAAAGGCGCTGCACATCGCGGCGGATATCTGCGTGTTTACCAACCATAACGTGATTGTGGAGGATGCCTGATATGGAATTGACGCCGAAACAGGTTGTTCGCGAGCTGGATCGCTATATCATCGGTCAGGACGAGGCCAAGCGCGCCGTCGCCGTCGCCCTGCGCAACCGCTATCGCCGCGCGCAGCTTCCCGAGGAAATCCGGGATGAAATCGTGCCCAAAAACATTCTGATGGTCGGCCCGACTGGCGTGGGCAAGACCGAAATCGCGCGCCGTCTGGCCAAGCTGGTGGATGCGCCGTTCGTCAAGGTCGAGGCGACGAAGTTCACCGAGGTCGGCTATGTCGGCCGCGACGTGGAGAGCATCATCCGCGATTTGGTCGAGGCCAGCGTGCGCATCTGCAAGGAGAAGGCCAGCCAGAAGGTCAAGGCGCGCGCGACCGTGCTCGCCGAGGATCGCATCATCGACCTGATTCTGCACCCGAACCGCAAGCCGGTGAACCCGATCGACGTGCTTTTGGGCAACAAGCCCAAGCAGCCGGAGCTGCCCGCCGAGGAAAAGCAGCGCATCGCCCAGAAGGCGGACGAACTGCGCGCGCAGCTCATGCGCGGCGAGCTGGAAGACGTTGAAATCGAGGTCGAGGTTGAGGACGCGCCCAAGGATGTGGAGATCAACGGCGCAAGCGTGAACATCGGATCGGTGATGGGTGACATGATGCCCAAGAAGACCAAGATGCGCCGCATGAAGGTCGCCGACGCGCGCCGCCTGCTCGTCGCCGAGGAGGAGGATAAGCTGATCGACATGGACGCGGTGACGGAGGAAGCCCTCCGCCGCGCCGAACAGGACGGCATCATCTTCATCGACGAGATCGACAAGGTGGCCGGGCGCTCCACCAACGGCCCGGATGTGAGCCGCGAGGGCGTGCAGCGCGACATTCTGCCAATCGTCGAAGGCAGCACGGTGAACACGAAATACGGCGTGGTGAAGACGGATTACATGCTCTTCATCGCGGCGGGTGCGTTCCACGTGGCGAAGGTGACGGATCTCATCCCCGAGTTGCAGGGCCGTTTCCCGGTGCGTGTGAACCTCAAGCCGCTGACGAGGGAGGATTTCAAGGCCATCCTGAGCCAGACGGATAACGCGCTGACCCGTCAATACGAGGCGCTGCTGGCCGTGGATCACGTGCATCTGCACTTTGAAGAATCCGCGCTGGACGCGCTGGCGCAGGCCGCGCAGCAGGAGAACGAGACGAAGGAAGACATCGGCGCGCGCCGTCTGCACACGCTGTTTGAAAAAATGCTCGAGGACATCTCCTTCAACGCGGGCGGCGACATGCCGGACGTCGATGTGACCATCAACGGCGATTATGTGGCCGAACACCTCGGTACGGACGCAAAAAAGCTGGACATGAGGCAGTATATCCTGTAAAATAGAACGGAGATCACGAGCCGCTGGTTTCAGCGGCTCTTTTATGTGTAGGGGAGACGTTGGGGGCGCTGCCCCAAACCCCGGCAGGGGGCTGAGCCCCCTGCACCCGCATGCATGGATTGCTTTGCAATCCATGATTGAAAAAGGTGGGAGGTACAGGAACCTCAGGTTCCTGTTGGGAGTTTGAGGGCAAAGCCCTCAACGTACCCCCGGAAAGGATGAAACCATGCAGGCGTTTGTCATCACGGCGTATAAGGATTATCAGGCGCTCAAAACCCTGACGCTGGCGCTGAGCCAAAAGGGCTTGTGCGTGATCCATGCGGATGCACGCGGGGCGATCACCCAGCCGCAGGTGGATGAGCTGAACGCGCTGCCCAATGTGCGCGCCATCCGCAAATACAAGGTCAACTGGGGCAGTGTGTATCATCTGTATGCGCTGCTCGACCTGTGCCGCATGGCGCTCGAGGATGAGCGCGTGAGCTACCTGCACCTGATGAGCGCGCAGGATATGCCGCTCCTCTCCGCGGACGAGATGGAAGCGCGGTTCGAGGGCGAGACGCGCCTGTTCATGCAGCGGCTCAGTACGGCGGAAAACCCCGAGCTGGCGCACCGCTACGAGCATTATCACTTCATGCACTGGCTCAACTACCGCGACCCATCGGAAAAAACGCAAAACTGGGTCGGCCGCATCGACCGCTGGCAGGATAGGCTGCATGTGAAGCGCAGGCTGGCTCTGCCGTATAAGGGCATGGTCTGGCTCAGCCTGCCGCGCGACGCGGCGCAGTACGCCGTCGGCAGCCGCGAAGGCAGGTCGCTTCTGCGCAAGCTGCGCACGACGTATATCCCGGAGGAATTCTTCTTCCAGAACGTGTTTAACGGAACGGCGTTCGAAAGCCGGATCGTCAACCGGGAGATTCACTTCTCCATCTGGAACGAGCCGGAGCGCGGCCTGCCCGCCGTGCTGAACACGGGCGACTTGGAAAAGATCGACGCTTCGGATTGCTGCTTTGCCCGCAAGGTGGATGCGCAGAGTGAGCTGGGGCGGACGCTGCTGGCGAGGTGGAACGGGTGACAAAAAGAAATCCGTTGACAATCCGGCAAAAACCGCCTATAATAGCTATCGTATATGAGCTTCCCATTGAAAAAGAGGAGTACGTGCGCGCCGCCGTCAGAGAGAACCGCCCACAGGCTGCAAGGCGGTTCGGAGAGAGCGCGCGCGGAAGGTCGCTTTGGAGGGACAGGGCGCGCCCGATACAGCGCAAAGAGGCATCCCCTTTCGGGATGCGAAATAAGGTGGTACCACGCAGAGCGCTGCGTCCTTTGGGGCGAGGCGGTCTGCGTTTTTTTACTCCTTCAGTCATAAGGGAGACATGCGTATGAATTTTCAGGCGGGTATGATTCCGGGAATCTGCGCCCTGGCGGTCGGCGCATTGCTGACGTTTTTCAGCGGCAAGCTCTGCCACAGGGAAAAGAATGTGCCGCAGATGAAGCTGCTCGGCGTGGCGCTGGCCGTCGTCGGCGCGTTGATGGTGTTTACTGTTTAATGGAGCATAGAGAGAAAGGAAACGACTATGGAAAACAAAGCCGCTCAGATGGACAAGGTGTATAACCCGCAGGCCATCGAAGGAGAGCTCTACAAGGAGTGGG
>CAKTXH010000072.1 GCA_934630975.1 uncultured Clostridia bacterium
GCCTTCTCAGCGTCGATCTTCAGCTCAACCGGGTTGGAAACCGGGTTGTAGTAGCCCAGCTCGTCGATGAAGCGGCCATCGCGGGACGCGCGCTCGTCGGCGACGACAACACGGTAAAACGGCTTCTTCTTCATGCCCATTCTCTTCAGACGAATCTTAACCATAGTGGTGTTCCTCCTTAAAACTCATAAAAAGTTGAATGATTTATAACCTCAATCAAATGATTGTCGGCTTCCTTGATTTCAGCGCATCGGCGGGAAGCGGAAACGCCCCTTTTTGCCGCGCGTCTGGTTCATAACCATTTTCATCTGCTTTTTCATGTCTTCGAATTGGCGGATGAGCTGGTTGACGTCCTGCACCGTCGTGCCGCTGCCCGCCGCGATGCGGCGGCGGCGGCTGGCGTTGAGGATTTCGGGGTACTTGCGCTCCTTGAGCGTCATGGAACGGATGATAGCCTCCGGCTTTTTCATCGCGTCGTCCGGGATGTCGATATCGCCGATGGCGCTCATGCCCGGCAGCATCTTGAGGATGCCGGAAAGCGGGCCCATCTTCTTGATCTGCTGCATCTGGCTGAGGAAATCGTCGAGCGTGAAGTCGGCGTTCTTCATCCGCTTGGCCAGATCGCCGGCCTGCTCGGGGTCGATGTCGATGTTTTCCTGCGCCTTCTCGATGAGCGTCATCACGTCGCCCATGCCGAGGATGCGGGAGGCCATGCGTTCCGGGTGGAACGCTTCCAGATCGGAGAGCTTTTCGCCCGTGCCCGCGAACTTGATCGGCTTGCCCGTCACCGCGCGCACGGAGAGCGCCGCGCCGCCGCGGGTATCGCCGTCCAGCTTGGTGAGGATCACGCCGGTGATTTCCAGCTTTTCGTTAAACGTGTTGGCGACGTTGACCGCGTCCTGGCCGGTCATCGCGTCGATGGTCAGCAGGATTTCGCTCGGATGGACGGCCTCGCAGATTCTGTGAAGCTCTTCCATCAGCGCTTCGTCGATGTGCAGGCGGCCTGCGGTATCCAGAATCACCACGTCGCGCTGATGCTGACGGGCGTATTCAATCGCCTCCTGCGCGGTCTTCACCGGGTCCTGTGTGCCGTGCTCATAGACCGGCACGCCGACCTGACCGCCGACGACTTGCAGCTGCTTGATGGCCGCCGGGCGATAGATATCGCAGCCGACGAGCAGCGGACGCTTGCCGTCTTTCTTCAGCCAGTTCGCCAGCTTGGCGGACATCGTCGTTTTGCCCGCGCCTTGCAGGCCGCAGAGCATGAATACCGAAATCGGGCCGGAGCTGAATTGCAGTCTCGCGTTCGAGCCGCCCATCAGCTCCGTCAGCTCTTCGTTGACGATCTTGATGACCTGCTGCTGGGTGCTCAGCCCGTTTTGGGCCTCCTGCCCGATGCAGCGCTCGGTGGCTTTCTTCACGAAGTCCTTGACAACCTTGTAGTTGACGTCGGCTTCCAGCAAAGCCATGCGCACCTCGCGCATCACCAGCTTGACGTCCTCCTCGGTCAGGCTGCCCTTACCGCGCACCTTGCCGAACGCCTGCTGCAAGCGCTGAGTCAATCCTTCAAAGGCCATCTTACTCCTCCTCTTGTGAAAGCAGCCGCTCAAGAATTTCCCTGGCGCGCTGCGTCTGCCCGCTCTCCAGAGCGGAAAGCCCTTCCTCAAGGCCCTGCGTCATGCTTTGGTACCGCTTGAGCAGCCCGAGCTGCTTTTCGTAATCCTCCAGCTGACGCGCCGCGCGGTGAACCGCGTCGTAAACCCCCTGTCTGGAAATGCCTTCTCTGGCGGCGATTTCCGAAAGGGAGAAATCCTCGTTGCAATATAAGGCAAGCAGCTTCTGCTGCCGCTCGGTGAGCAGCGGCCCGTAAAAATCGAACAGCCAGCCGATTTCAATCCGATCCGCCACAGGCACCTCCCGCGTCAAGCGTCTTTCCTTGACAGCTCGGTTATTGTATCATATCGCCTTCGCCATGTCAAGCCTTTTCGCTTGACGCCGATCCCGAAATTTTTGCCTCTTCCTGCCTCTGCCCGCGGTTCACCACCGCGATGCTCGCGCAGATCAGCACCAGCGCTACCGCGTAGCGCAGAAGCGGCGCGTCGCTGTTTCTGTCCACCAGCAGGAGCGAAAGAATCACGCCGAAAATCGGCTGTAAGAACGTATAGACCGCCACGCGGGAAACCGGGTTCACCCGCAGCAGCACCGCCCAGATCGAATAGGCCACCGCCGAGAGCAGCGCCAGATACAGCAGCACGACGTAAGCCGTCGGGTTGTCGGAACTCAGCCGCCCGCCGAAAGCAAAGCCGCCGAGCGCCATCACCGCGCCGCCGAGCATAAACTGCCAGCCGCTCATGACCACCGGGCTGTCAAACTGGCCGAACTTCTTGATCAAGCCCGTGCTGCACGCCGAAGCGATCATCGAGATGATGACAAAGCCCTCGCCGATGAACCGCACCCCGCCGCCGAAGCCGTCCTTCGTCCAGTTGACGATGACCACGCCCGCCACGCCGATGAAGCCGCCGATCCACTTGAGCGCGTTCATCTTCTCCGTGCGGAAGATGAAGCAGGCAATCAGAATCGACGTAAACGCCTGCAAGCCCTGAATGATCGCGCCCTTCGCGCTCGCCGTGTGCGCCACGCCGATGTAAAAGAACACGTATTGAATGATCGTCTGCGCCAGCGACAGCTTTACCACGTTGCCCCAGCTCGTCTTCTTCGGCAGCGCGGGCTTCTTTCGCGCGACGCTCTCAAACAGGATCGTCAGCAGGCCCGCCAAAAAGAAGCGGCAGCCGCCGAAAAGAATCTGCGTCGCCGTGTCGCTGGAAGTCACGCCGAAATAGCGATAGCCCAGGTTGATAAACGGAATCGCGCTGCCCCAGAGCAGGCAGCACAGGCTCGCCAGCAGCATCACCACCAGCGGCCTGGAAAGCGTTTGTTTGTTTTGCATGGTTGTTCTCCTTTGTGCGGGGAAGTTTACCCCTGATGCTTCCTACCTTCTCCGTTCATCATCGCCTGATGCTCGCCCGCGATTTCCTCGTGCAGCTTTTCGCTGTCCCACGCCGCGTTGGTCGGCGTAAGCATCGCCTTGAGCGCCACGGGCGCAATGCCCATCCGTCGGAACAGGCCGAGGAACGTGTTCATCATCCCCGCCGGGAAATTCGCCATCACCAGCATCTCGTCTTCAAATCCCGCGCCCGCATACGCCGCGTCGCGCATGTCTTCCATGCCGCAGAGCGCCGCAATCGTCTGCGCATATTCCGCCTTTTCCACCGGGCGGACACGGATTTTCAGCCGCATCGCCGCCAGCCGAATCTTCTGCATCTTTTCGCCGGTCAGGTTGTAGCAAAGCAAAACAGATTGTTTCATCGTTTTCTCCTTCATCGAATCATGTCAAACGTCAGCCAGTCCGCCGCGGCCTCAGGGATGCTCTGCCCGCTTTGCAGCAGGCGCTTCGCCCATGCGCGGCCCTCTTTTTCGTCGTCGTGCGCAAGGCCGCGAATCAGCGCGGCAATCGACGGCTCAACCCAATAGGCAAACGGCGCGCCCGTCAGGCGCTCCAGCTTCTTCATCCGCAGATACAGCTCTGCGCCGTCCGCCGTGTCGTGCCAGAGATCGACGAATACGAAATCCGCATCCATGCCGGGCAGACGCTCCTCGGCGAACACGAACGCGTCGTCCTGCTCGATGACGATCTTCGCCCGATTCGGGAACTGCGGCAGAATCTCTTCCCGGAACAGCGCGATCACATCCGGGTCGCGCTCCACAACCGTCACCCGCGTCACATCCGGCTTTTCGCTCGCGCAAAACGCAAAGTAACCCAGCCCAAGACCCATCGCGACGACGTGCCCGCGCGCGCATCGCACGGCTTCCTCCATCGTTGCGATTTCGTTCGGCGTGACGGTCATCCATTCGCGCCCATCCTCCAGCACGGCGGGATAGCTCACCGCCCGGTCAAAATACCCGAGCCGCGGAATCTCCCGCCCGTCCGGCAGAATCAGCAATTCGTCGCGCACGAACAGCTCGTAGGGCTGATAGCTGAGCGTCTCCAGCCGCCAGCGCCCGCGCGTCTTTTTTGGAAAGCGGACGGTTTGCAGATACGAATTTCGCCCGAACGCGTCCGCATCGACCTTTTCAATCGACGGCCTGAAATACCGCTCGATCTTCTCCCTGTCCTCCACGCCGCACTGCGCCGCGAAAAGCTGCATCACGGCTTCTTTTTCCTCCACGCCGCAATCCCGCACAAGCGTCCGCACGTCCGCCGCGTCGATCAGCCGCGCCCAGCCGCTCAGCGCCATGCTCATGATCTGCAAAACGCGGAGATTCATTTCCGAAACATTCATCTGCGTATCTTCCTCAGCACGCCGCGCACCATGTCCTTTTCGCTCTCGTCCATCGCGAACAGGTACAGCCCGGCGGCGTAGACCGCCGCATACGGCACGGCAAACGTCAGCACGCCCGAGTAGCCCGTGAACGCGTGCAGATTGACCGCAATCACACCCAGCACGACGGCCGGAAGCATCGCCGGAACGATGCGCAGAATCTGTTTCCAGAAATAAATCATGTCCAGCCCGATATGCGTCTGATAATACCAGTTCATGATGAATCCGTTGCCGACGATCATCGCAATCGCCGTGCCCAGCGCGCAGCCGATTCCGCCGAACTTCATGCCCAGCGGCACGCTGACAATCGCGTTGCCGATGGCCATGCAGAAATACACTTTCGAGCGGAACTGATGCATGTTTTTGGCGCGCTGAATCTCGATGCCGATGTTCTGAATCAGCGGCACGGTCACCGGGCCGATAAGCAGCAGCGCAATCCAATAGGCCGGGCCGTACTCCGCGCCGCCCCACGCCTCAATAAACGGCATGCCGACGAAGATGAAGCCCGTCAGCACGAGCATCAGCAGCATGAACTGGATGCGCCCGACGCGCGTAAACAGCCGCGTCAGCTGTTCGTCGCCCTCGCCGCGCGCAACGATGCGGTTGATCTGCGGGGTGAACACGCCGGAAATTGACGTGGACAGCGCCATGTAATATTGATTGATCTGCGAACCCACGCCGTAAATCGCCGTCGCCGTCGTGCCGCTGATGATGCCCAGCAGCGTCGTATCCACCGTCCAGTTGATCTGGTTGATGATCTCGTTGAGGAAGATGAAGAACGAAAAGCCCGCCATATCGCGCAGCAGCCCGAAGTCGAACTTGCCGAAGGTGATGCGCATGTGCAGCTTTTTGAAGCAGTACCAGATGCTCACCGCGTCGCTGATGGCGGTCAGAATCAGCGTCACCATCACCAGCGCGACCGAGCCGAAGCCCATCAGCAGCAGCGGCAGCATCACAATCGGGTTTAAAACCGTGCGCAGCATGCCCACCAGCCGCTGAAACAGGAATCGCTCCTTCGCCGTGATATAGGAAAAGAACACGCTCGCCGGGAAGGAGGCCGCGATGTTGACCACCAGCAGCGCCATCAGGATTTGGGCGGTATCCAGCTCCTTCGCCGTCAGGTTCGCGGCAAAGATGTTTTTGACGTTGGCGACCAGTACGCCGCCCGTCAGCAGGCACAGCAGGCTGATGGCAAAAAAGATCGTCATGAACATGCCGTTGATGCGCGCCACGCCGTCTTCGCCGTCCTGCACCTCCGCGCGGGAATAATAGCGCATGTAGGCGCTGCCCATGCCGAAGGAGAGCAGGCTCAGGTTCGAAACAAAGCCGTTCACCAGCGTATACAGGCCGTATTCGCTCTGCCCCAGCAGGCGCAGCATCACCGGCGTATAGGTCAGCGAAATCAGGGTGGAGAGAACGGTCTGCCCGTAGCTGAGCAAAACGCCCGCTTTCTTTTGATTCATGCAGGATCGTTCCTTTCGGGATCATTTCAAATGATTTTTCGCCGCGCATAAGCCGTTTCAATTATAGACCGCTTCGCGGTCTGTTCTGAAACTCATGTTTTTACAAAGGGATTTCGCCGGGGCTTTGCCCCATACCCCACTGAGGGATTGAATCCCTCAGACTCCCTTCCTCGCTTCGCGGCGGTTCAAACAGGAAAAGCGTAAATCAATAACAGTTTACCTTTTTTCCCCCGTCATTGCAAGCCCCGCTTTTGGAGGTCAAACAAAAAAAGCGTGAAACTTCCCGGCAATCGTGCTATAATCTTCTTGTTTTCAAGGGAACATTTTTACACGCCTTTTCGGCAGGAGGAGACCATGTTTGATTCTTCCGCACTGGATACATATCTGACCGGGCTTTGCCAAGCGAAAAAACTGCCCGGCGTAAGCGCCGCGATCATGGGGCCGGGCGGCATTGAATATGCCTTCAACTACGGCTTCCGCGACGGCGCTTTCTCCCTTCCCGTAAATAACGACACAATGTTCGGCATCGCTTCGATGAGCAAGTCGATGACCGCGCTGTGCGCCTGCATGCTGGCCTGCGAGGGCAGGCTGGATTTGAACGCCCCGGTTTCGGATTTCTTCCCGGAGTTCGAGCTGGCGGGTCAGCCGCGCGAAGCGGCGACGGTGCGCATGCTGGCGATGCACACGGCGGGCATCCCGCCGATGGAGCCGCTGGAATGGTCGATTGCCATGAACAGCGAGGGGCGCAGTGAAAACGACTGGCTGCGCGAAATGAAGCGCACCGCGCCCAACAAGATGGAAACCATCGACGAGATCATCCATTATATCGCCCACTGCGGCTACAACACGCTCGGCGCGCCGGGCGAGGTCATGAGCTATTCGAACGAGGGCTTCGCCATCCTTTCCTATATTATCGACAAAGCGGCGGGCGTTCCGCTCGAGCAGTTCATGGCCGAGCGCATCTTCGCCCCGCTGGGCATGACGCGCACGGTTCTGGATAACGGGATCGACGCGGCGCGCGCGCTTTCCGGCGGCAACATCACCAGCCTGTTCGAGGTGGAGGACGGCAGGCAGATCTGCGACGACTGCTGGAGCATCCTGCCGCCGTTCCGTGGCTGCGCGATGGTGAAATCCACCTCCCGCGACATGGCGACGTATTACCGCATGATTGCGAACATGGGCATGCACGAGGGCAGGCAGGTCATTCCGGCGCACGCGGTCGATCTGCTGGTCGGGCGCTATCATCCGCTCTCCACCCTGATGACGATGTGCATGGGGCTGAACAAACGCGAGTTTGCGGGGCATGTGGTCTGCGAGCACGCGGGCGGGCTGCATGGCGTATCGAGCAAGGGCGGCCTGCTGCTGGGCGAGGGCTACGGCTTCGCGGTGCTCTGCAACCAGGGCGACGAGGACATGGACGCGCTGCTCTACGGCATGCTCTGCGCGGTGATGGGGCTTCCGCTGAACACCAACATGGATTGGTTTGTCCCCGCGGGCCGGGATTTCAGCGCGCCGCACATGATCCGCGGGCGCTACATCGGGCACGAAGGCGTGCCGAGCATCGTCTGCATCCACTGCGAGGAGGACGGCAGCCTGCTGCGCGGCACGCGCGACGGCGAGGATTTCCGCCTTGTTTACTGCGGCGGCACACGTTTTCTGGCCGTGAAGCCGGATGACCCGAACACGGTCGTCTGCCATCTGGAATTTTTGATTCGCGCCGGCCGCGCGTGGGGCGTCCGCGTCGGCACGCGGGTCTTCGAGCGGGATTAACAAAGAACAACGTTGAGGCTCCGCCTCAAACTCCGGCAGGAACCTGAGGTTCCTGCACTTCCCGCCTCTGATTGCTGCGCAATCAGGGACATGATCATAATCGTTCAAACAAAGGGAGCATTTTCGAATGTTCCTTTTATTTTTTGGGAACAGCGTCCCAACGTCCTTTTTGCATATTTTTCTTTTTTCCGGCCATCCTGCTTTCAAAAGGGAGGGATGACCATGTTTCAAACGCTCAAAGCCCGTCTGCACCAGGCGCGGGAATGGCTGCTGGATTACGCCTATCTGGTGACGCTCGGCGCAATGCTCGCCGTCATCGCGGGCACGGCGCTGTATACCGATCACCTCCGTCAGCAGGAAAACGTGCAGGCCGCCGCGCCCGCGCCGGAGGTTGCATCCGCCTCTCCCGCGCCGTCGGCCAGTCCTTCGCCCCTGCCGACGCTCGCACCCGTCCGCATCCCGACCACGTTCGGCGCGGTCCGCCCTGTTTCCGGCAAAGCCATTCGCAGTTTTTCCGACCAGCCCGTCTTTTGGCAGGCGCTCGATTGCTGGCAGGCGCACCCGGCGCTCGATTTGGCTGCCGAACCCGGCGAAACCGCCGTATGCATGCGCGACGGCACGGTGATTTCGTGCCTGCGGGATGATCTTTGGGGCTGGCACGTGGCGATTCGGCAGACGGACGGCTCGGTCTGCACCTATTCGGGGCTTTCCTGCGCACTCGTACAGGCGGGGCAGAACGTCACGCGCGGACAGGCGCTGGGCGACGTGATGGCGCTCATTCCGGCGGAAGGCGAACTCGGCGCGCACCTGCACCTTGCCCTCCGCCAAAACGACGAAGCGGTTGAGCCGCTTCTACCCGACTGATGCCAAATTTGTTTTTTCTTTACAGATCTTTTCAAAAAGGAACTTCCGAAATACATCAAATGATGGTATACTTGAGATAGAATAACCCTCGTCCGTTTCCGTGCCGGAAGCTGGCCGAGGGATACGGAGGAAAAAAACGTGCTTGATTTTCTGAGCCGCATCAGCGCGTATTGGGCTTCTCTTCCGGGTATTCATCTGCTCGTGTTTACGCTCGTCATCTGGGCGGCGTTTTCGCTGGTGCTGATGGCGGATGCCCGTAACAAACTCAACCAGTGGTGCTTCATCGGCGGCATGGTTTTCAGCGTCGGCGCGTTCAAGGAATACCTGTTTTACGGCATCGGCCCGTCGCTTGTCGCCTCCGGCGCGTGGACGCAGCCGGGCGCGGAAATGATGTATTCGCTGATGAGCGCGGTCTTCTACCTGCTGGCCATTCCCTGCGTGATGATGTTCGCGTTTTACTTCGCGCACCTCAATCGGATGCGCGTCTTTTCGATTCTGCGCGCCGCCGTATGGCTTCCGGCGGCCTACCTGAGCATCCTCTTTCCGCCGACGCGGATTCTGCGTCTCCAGCACGACCCGGTTTTCTGCCTGAGCATCGCGGGGTACAACTGGCTGCTCGGCCTTGTCGCCTCGATCATCATGCTGCGCGCCCTTTGGATCGAGCGCCGCAGCGGGCGCAATCGCCAGCGCAGGCTGGTGGCCGTCAGCGTGCTTCTGCCGCTTTGGGTTTGGCTCGTCGCGGCGTTTCCCTATCACGCGCTGGGCATCTCCCATCTGGAAAAAATCTGGCAGATCGAGCTGCCGGTCGTCCTGTTTATTCTGGTCTTTTTCCTTTATCATGCGTTCCGCGAGGGCATTTGGGGCATGCGCCTGCGCCGCGAAACCTACGATTGGAGCGGGAACGGCGAGGTCTTGCAGCGCAACACGCAGTACGTCGCCCACGCGCTCAAAAACGACCTCAACAAAATCGACTGGTGCACGACGCTGCTGGCCGAGCAGATGCCCGAAAACCGCGAGCTGCAAATCATCCACGGTTCGGTCGAGCATCTCCGCGCGCTCATCCGCCGCACAAGGGTGCACACCGACCGCGTGACGCTCGAACCGAGCCATTGCGATATCCGCGCGCTGTTTGAACAGCTCATCCGCGAAACCCCGCATGCCGCCGCGCTGACCATCGAAATCGCCCGCTGCGACGACGCGCCGCTGTTTTGCGATAAAACGCATATCCGCGAAGCGCTGACCAACCTCATCAGCAACGCCGCCGAAGCCATGCACGGTTCGGGCATGATCACGCTTTCCTACGTTCACGCCCCGCGCAAAGCCGTCATCACCGTGTCGGATAACGGACCGGGCATGACGCAGGCCCAGCAGGAGCACATCTTCGAGCCGTATTACACCACCAAAACTTCGGATGAAAATTTCGGTTTGGGTCTATATTACTGCCAAAACGTGATGGCCGTACACGCAGGCAGCATCCGCGTTGACAGCGCGCCCGGGAAGGGCTGCGCTTTTTCGCTGATCTTTCCGATATCCGCACTAAGGAGGAACTCGCCGTGAACAAAATCCGCATCCTGTGCGTCGAGGATGACCTCGACTATCGCTATCTGCTCGAGCAGGCGCTCTGCCGCGAGGCGGATTTTGAGCTTTGCGCAATGTGCGCCGACGGCGAAAGCGCGGTGCAGACTGCGCTGGCCAAACAGCCGGATATCGTGCTGATGGATTTATGCCTTTCCGATTCTCCGCTGGATGGCGCGGAGGCCGCGCGGCAGATTCGCCTGCAAACCGACGCGCGCGTGATCATCCTCACCTCGCACGAGGATTTTGAAACGGTGATTCACGCCAGCACGCAGGCGTTTGCCTCGGCCTATCTTTTCAAAAGCAACTTTTCCGTGCTCATCCCGATGATCCGCGAAACCGCGCAAGGCATCACCTCGCAGGCCCATTTGATCTGCTCCGCCATGCTCGCCCCGCTGACCGACGCGGAACGAAGCGTTCTGCGGCATATTCTCGGCGAAGAAATCAACCTCCATTCCTCCAGCAAGACCATCTCCAACCAGCAGACGGGCATTTTGCGTAAGCTCGGCCTGCCCGGCAAAAAGGAACTGACGCATATTTTCAAAGCCTATGGCTTCGGAAATTCGGATAGCCGGGAAAACTGATTCAGCATACAGAAAAGCAGCCCCGCGAATTCTCGCGGGGCTGCCCAAACGGTCAGCAAAAAGCCGCTCTCCCTCCCCCGAAGGAGGAAAACAGACCTTCCTATAAATTTTGCCGCTTTGTCCTGATCAACGATACATAGCGTTATTCTGAGACAGCAGATACAGGCAATACTGATTCATGCTGATTCCTTCATCCTTTGCTTTCGCCGCCAGCGAACGGTGCAGCGACTTCGGCAGTCTCAGTTTAAACTGCCCGGAATACTGTTCCAGCGAATCCGGCTCGGGAATGGTCATGCCCCCTTCCATAGCGGCCATGAGCCATTCTTTTTTGGCTTCCATCGCGTTTTGAGCCGCATCCTCCATCGTTTCCCCCACGGTCAGACAGCCGGGCAAATCCGGGAAAGAGACCGCATAACCGCCCTCGTCAGGATCAGGAACAAATTCCATGCGATACGGAAGCTTCATATATTCGTCAATGGTTTTCATGTGTTTCCGCCTCTCTTTCAACCACACTGCGCACCATCTCAACATATATCCGTTTAATGGGTTCATGTTTGGGGATCGTGATCGGGCTGCAACCCGCTTTTCTAAACGTATAATGGCTGCTTCCGCTGCGCGGCGCAACCATTTCGTAACCATAGCTTTCAAGCACCCGGCGCAGCTCGTCAAAACGCATATCCTTGGATAAGCTTAAAATTCTGGCGAGCAGCTTTTCCCATTTAGACATGATATGATCCCCCCTTTTTTATTATACATGGTGTCGTATATGGTGTCAAGCAAAAAGTCGGCATACAGAAAAGCAGCCCCGCGAATTCTCGCGGGGCTGCCTTCATTTACAGGGGATTACTGGTTGTCGGCCTGAATCGCCTCAGCCGCAGTACGGCCGGAAACGAAGATTTCGACAATCGCGTTGCCGCCGAGACGGTTGCCGCCGTGGATACCGCCGGTGACCTCGCCAGCCGCATACAGGCCCGGGATCACGTTGCCGTCAGCATCCAGCGCGTGGCGCTCGGTGTCAACCTTGATGCCGCCCATCGTGTGGTGGGTGGACGGAGCCATGAAGCGGACGCGCAGCTCCACGCCGTCGAGCTTGTAGGTCTCCGGCAGGTAGTTGCCGTTCTCGTCCTTCTCGGCATAGCCGATCAGCGCGTTCGGGTTGGTCTTCTTCACGCCTTCCGGCTGCTCGCCAGCCATAACGGCCTTGTCGTAGTTCTCGATGGTCGCGCGCACGGTGTCCGCGTCGGTCTCAAGGCCGAGGGAAGCGAACAGCTCCGCGAGCTGATCGACGGTGCGGACGTACTGACGCCACTCCACATCCTCATTGCCGTAGAGGTACGGGCCAGGGATCTTGGAGGAAGCGTTGGCCAGCTCGATGAACACGCCCTTGGTGCCGTTGTGCTCAATGCCGTTGCGGAACTCGGCCAGAGAGAGCACGTCGCGCTCGGAGGTCTCGTCCACGAAACGCTTACCGGTGGTCGGGTTGATGTAGATCGCGTAGTTGCCGCCGCCGAAGGCGAGGTTGCCGTCGTCGATCCAGCTGATCGGCATCATCTGGGTGTAGCCCATGCCGGTCACGTCAGCGCCAGCCGCCTGAGCCATCGTGATGCCGTCGCCCTTGAGGGAAGAACGGTTGGTGGTCTTGGTGCTGGTGGAGAGGTAATCGCTGGACCAGTACACGTTGGTATCGACGACCATCTGCAGGTTCGCAGCGTAGCCGCCGGTCGCGATCACGACGCCCTTGGTCGCGTGCGCGGTCACCGGGGTGCCGTCATACTGGGTGGCCTTCACGCCGGTCACCTTGCCGTCCTCGACGATCAGCTCTTCCGCGGTGGTGCGGAGCATGATCTTGTTGGAAGCGGCGGTCTCGGAGGTCGCCAGCACGGTGTTCATCGGCGCCTTGAAGTAGGTGCCCCAGCGGCCCGGATAATCCACGCCGTCGATGGTCGCGCCGACGAACTCGTTCTCACGATACCAGAGCGCGCCGATCAGGGTCGGCTGGGTATCCTCCACAAAGGTGGAACCCTGCGCCTCAAGCCACTGCTTGAGGGTCTGGCCGCCCTCGATGAACTGCTTCACGAGGTCATAGTCGCCATAAATCCAGCTGCTCATGTCGGCAGACGGACGCAGGCCGCCGTAATAGGTCTGGAAGATGTGCAGGTTGACGGTGGAGAACAGGGTCAGCTGGCCCGCGCCCTCGGCAACCTTCGGCTCCGCCCAATCGAGGTAAGCCTGAATTTCGGCCTTCAGATCCTTCAGGGTCTGGAGGTACTCGGCATGCACGCCATGCTTGGACAGCTCGGCGATGTCGCCCGCCACAAACTCATGATCCTTGTAGTAGGCCTCGTCGAACGGCTCCTCAGACCAGCCGAGGATCGTCTTCAGTTCGTCCAGAGTCGCGACGCTCTCGACGACCTTGTTGTAGGTGTTGCCGTCATAGCCCACGCCGGTGGTCGCGTCCGG
>CAKTXH010000073.1 GCA_934630975.1 uncultured Clostridia bacterium
TCAATCGGATGCGCCTGGGCGAACGCGTTGGCGCACCGGCTCGGGAGTGTTCTTTCCGCCCGCGGGGTTTCTGCGCATGGCTCTCAGCCGGCGGCCATGCCTCTCTGGTTGAAAACGCGGGGTACTCGTCTCTTTCATCGCCGTTTTGTTTTTGATGGGAGGAATTATAGCGCATCTGCATGCAGCTGTCAAGCGTTTTCTTTCGATTTCTTTTCAAAACGCATATCGTTTTTGCGCTTTATGAAGGTTTTTCCGTTTCCCCTTCATTTTTGCGCATCGGTTTGACATTTTCCGGCGCTTCGGGGTATACTGTCTGCATCCCGATTTCATCCCCATGCAAACGGAGGCATCATCATGGCGTATTCTCAGCCCATCGCAGATATGCTGCGCGAATTTTTCGCCGTTTCGGGCATCCATGCCGATTTTGAGGAAAAACCGACCTGCGGCGTTTTCACCCTTCGCATGAAGCTGCGCTGCCGCCTGCAAACGGCGCAGATGCTCGTGCTTGTGCGCGAGGATAACTTTTCCACGCTGACGACCATTCCCCTCGCCGCGGACGAAAACAGCCGTCTGGCCGTCGCGGAATACCTGACGCGCGTGAATTTCAACATGCGCAGCGGCAATTTTGAGCTGAATATGGATACCGGCGAAATCCGCTTCAAGACCTATGTGCACGTCGGCGCGGGCGCGCCGGATCTCAGCGCGGCGCGTCTGGCCGTCACGCTGCCGTTCTTCATGTTCGACCGTTTCGGCGACGGCCTGCTCGAAGTGCTCTTCGGGTTCAAGTCGCCGCGGGAAGCGTTTGAAGCCGTGCAGGGGCAAAAGTAAACGGCCAGCTTGTTGACATAAGCAAACTTGGCTCGAATAGCAAAATCAAGAAATTCAGCTATTCTTTCATTTGTGGAAAGGGCTATTCTCCCCCCCTTCGGGGGAGAATAGCTTTTTGTCGACAGTCTGATGCTTCTCATTCGAACTGGCTGGCGTAGAGCTGGTAATACTGCCCCTTGCGGGCCATCAGCTGCTCGTGCGTGCCCTGCTCCACCACGTTGCCGTGATCCAGCACCAGAATGTTATCCGCGTTCTGGATGGTGGAAAGGCGGTGGGCGATGACGAAGCTGGTGCGCCCCTGCATGAGGGTGCGCATGGCCTTCTGCACCTGCCGCTCGGTATGGGTATCCACGTTGCTGGTGGCCTCGTCCAAAATCAGCATGCTGGTGCCGTAAAGCATGGCTCTGGCGATGGTCAAAAGCTGCTTTTGGCCTTTGGAAATGTTGCCGCCGTCTTCGGAGATCACCGTGTCATATCCCTGCGGCAGGCGCATGATGTAGTTGTGGATATGCGCGGCTTTGGCGGCGGCCTCCACTTCTTCCCGGGTTGCGCCCTCCTTGCCGTAGGCGATGTTTTCGTAAATCGTGCCCCGGAAAACCCAGGTATCCTGCAAAACCATCGCGTAACTGCGGCGCAGGCTGTCCCGCGTCAGGGCGCGGATCTCATGGCCGTCCACAAAGATTCCGCCGCCGTTCACGTCGTAAAAGCGCATCAGCAGGTTGATGATGGTGGTTTTGCCCGCGCCCGTCGCGCCGACGATGGCGATCGTCTGCCCCGGTTCGGCCTTGAGGTTCAAATCCTTCAGAATGATCTTACCGGGCACGTAGCCGAAGGCCACATCCCGCATTTCAACGCCGCCCCGAACCTGCGTAAGCGCCTGCGCGTCCGCCGCGTCCGGCAGTTCCTCCTGCGCATCCAGCAGGGCGAAAACCCGTTCCGACGCGGAGAGGGCGGAAAGAATCTCGTTGGCGATGTTGGCGATTTCGTTGATCGGGCCGGAGAACTTCCGCGAGTAGAGCACGAAGCTTGAAATATGGCCGAGGCTGACGCGTCCGCCTGCGTACAGCAGCGCGCCGACCAGACCGATCAGGGCAAGGCCGAGGTTGTTGATGAAGTTCACGCTCGGGCCCATCTGCGAACCCATTTGATCCGCCTGACAATACGCATCCGCCGCCCGGCGGTTGATCCGGTCAAACTCCCCGGCCACGCCGTCCTCATAGGCGTAGGCCAGAATGGTCTTCTGCCCGGAGAATTTTTCCTCCACAAAGCCGTTCATCTCGCCGTAGGACGCGCTGCGTTTGGCATACAGCGGCCTGGTTTTTTTCGCCATGCGCCGGGTATAAAACAGCGACAGCGGGATGGTGACGAGCATGCAGCTCACCAGCGGCAGGCTGATGCTGCACATCATCAAAAACGAACCCGTGATGGTGACGGCGCTGGTCATAATCTGCACGATATCCGTTCCCAGGCTGGTGGCGATAACGTCCACGTCATAGCTGACCCGGCTGATGATATCGCCGGTCTGGTTCTGGTCAAAGTAGCTGACCGGCAGGCGCATCAGCTTGTCAAACACATCGGCGCGCATTTTCTCGGCCACCCGGCGGCTGAGGCGCACCATGCCGATGTTCACCGCAAAGGACAGCAGCGCGCTGAGCACGTAGACCGCCAGCATTTGAAGCACGTAATGCCCCACCAGCTGAAAATCCACCTGCCCCGCGCCGGCGGCCGCCGCGTTGATGGCCTGCCCCGCCAGCTTCGGCCCCATCAGGCTGCCCAGATTGCTCAGCAGCGCGCACAGGCAGAAGAGAACGAGCTGCCAGCGGAAGGGCAGCATGTAGCGCAGGATGCGGTTCAGCGCCCCTTTTGCGTCCTTGGGCTTTTCTTTTTTGCCGCCCCGATCTCCCTTTCCCGGCATCAGGCTCCCTCCTTTCCAGCCATATCGCCCATTTGGGCCTGACAGATTTCCCGATACGCCGGGCAGCTTTCCAAAAGCTCCTCGTGGCTGCCGTAGCCGATGGCGCGTCCGTTATCCATCACCAGAATGTGATCCAGATTCCGAATGGAGCTTACCCGCTGGGCAATCAGAATCAGCGTGGCGTGCTTGTGATGCGCCTCCAGCGCTTTGCGAAGCTGCGCGTCGGTTCTGTAATCCAGCGCGCTGGAAGCGTCGTCCAGCACCAGAATCTCCGCCTTCCCCGCCAGCGCGCGGCTGATGAGGATGCGCTGGCGCTGGCCGCCGGAAAGGTTCGCGCCCTTGATATCGGCCATGTGATCCAGTCCGTCGTCCAGTCCGTTGATGAATTCCGCCGCCTGCGCATCCGCCGCGGCGCTTTGCAGCGCGCCGTCGTCCAGCCCGCGGCCAAAATCAATGTTATCCCGCAGCGATTCGTGGAACACCAGATCGTTTTGGAACACAACGCCGAACTTTCGGTGCAGCTCGTCCTTGTCGTAGGTGCGCACGTCCCTGCCGTCCACGTAAACCGTGCCGCTGTCCGGGTCGTAAAAGCGCATGAGCAGGTTGATGATCGTGGTCTTGCCGCAGCCCGTCGGGCCGATGATTCCGAGACTTTCGCCGGGTTTCAGCGTAAAGTCGATGTCGTAAAGGCACTGTTCCTGTTCCCGGCGCTGCCGCTCGGTCTGCCGGGCAGGCTGGCCGTCCTCCGTGACCAGCGGGGCCGTGCGGTAGGTGAAGTTCACGTGGTCAAAGCGGATGCGGCAATCCGCCGCAGCGGCGGCGGTCTCCGGGAGCACGGGCAGGCTCTCGCCGGTTTGCAGAATCCGGTCGATGCGGTCGCCGGAAGCGGAAGCTTTGCTGATCATCGTGAACATGCGGTTGACCGCCATCACGCTCTGCATGATCATGTTGAAGTACGTCAGAAACGCCAGAATCACGCCGGGCTGCATCGCGCCGCTGTCAACCCGCTTCGCGCCCAGCCAGATGACGGCCACCAGACCGCAGTTCAGGCTCAGCTGCATCATCGGCGCAGGCATGGCCATGAAGACGCCCACGCCGATATCCCGATTGGCCATATCCGCGTTGGCTTCGTGGAAACGCTTCTTCTCGTATTCCGTTTTGGAAAGCGCCTTGACCACCCGGATGCCGGTGATATTTTCCCGCATCACCCGCACCACCTTATCCAGCGCGCTCTGCACGCCCTGATACATGGGGATGCCCTTCATCGAAATCAGGATGATCACCGCGATGAGCAGCGGCACCATGGCGATCAAAATGCTGCTGAGCTTTGCATCCATCGCCAGCATGACCATGATTCCGCCGACGAGCATAATCGGCGCGCGGACGAACATGGTCTGCACAAAGCGCGAAAAATTCTGCACATTATAGCTGTCGCTGGTCATGCGGCTGGTCAGGCTGGGCAGGCCGAACGCGTCGAACTGGCTGCCGCTGAGGTTGACGGTTTTTTCAAACAGATCCCTGCGCACGTCATACGCGATTTGGCTGGAATTTTCAACCGCTCTGGCGTTGGTATGTACGTTGATTCTATACGCGGCCAGCGCGCAGAGCACCATCAGAAAGCCCCAGAAAAAGACCTGCCCCATCTGCTGTCGGGGCACGATTTCATCAATCAGGCGCTCCAGAATATAAGGGAGGAGAAGCTCGCTGACGGTCGCCGCCAGTTTCAAAACGATCACCAGCAGAATCGACTTTGCATAGGGCTTCATGTACCGAAAAATCAGCTTCATTCAGGCTCCTTTCCGGCAGGAAACGCACGTCGCCGCCGCAAATGTTTTTCTAAGCGTATTATACATTCTTTTTGCAGCAAACGCCAGCGCCTGTTCTTGAATGACAATCTATTTCCCATTTTTATGTAAAGCACCCTTGACATTCTCCCCGGATGGTGCTATGATGTGCGTGTAAAGCAAGCTTTACTTTTGATCAGAGGAGTTTTCATCCATGAAAAATCGGCTCGAGGAGCTGCGCAGGCAGCGCGCCATCCGCCAAGAGGATTTGGCGCAGGCGCTCGGTGTGTCGCGGCAGACGGTCATCTCGCTGGAAAAGGGGAAGTACAACCCGTCTCTGGCGCTGGCTTTCAAACTCGCGCGGTATTTCGGCCTGCCCATCGAGGATATTTTCGACGACAGCGACGAATACCCCGACGCTCAGTGACCGCGATTCATCCGCTTCCGCCCCGCACGGGGCAATGATTCGGCGTTTTATGCCGGGGAGGAATTTGTTATGGCTTGTAAATGGGGAGAAAAAAAGAACATGTCCGTCTTGCTGGCGGTCGGCCTGATTCTGCTGATCGGCGGCGTCATCTTCAATCTGTTTTTGCCGGAGGATGCGCACATGCTTTCGCGCATCGCCGGCTTTTTCAGCGGCATGGGCGGCTCGTTCGTCGCGATTGCGCTGGTCGTGCTCCTGCGCCGCAGGCTGCTGGGCGAAGCGCGCGCCAAAGACAGCGAGCTGGCCGCCACGGATGAGCGCGGTCAACTGATCGCGCTGAAGGCGCAAAACGTGCTGGCGCTGTGCGTCACCTTCTCGATGTGCGCGATGATCATCGTCGCAATGGTTCGCGGCGACACGCTTTACATACTGCTGGGCGCCGCGCTGCTCATGCTCAGCGCGGCGGGCAAGGCCATTGCGGCGCACATATACGGCAAACAGCTTTAACGCCCGGACAAAACCGCCCCGCTGTCCCTTGTATCTCCCTCGCCGTTTCTGTTATACTAAACGTATCATCAACGGCAGGGGGATTTTTTATGTTTGAGCTGATTTCGGAAACCAACTACCGCGAAACGATGGAAAAAACCGTCGAGCCGCAGCTGGCCTCGATTCGGGAGGAGGTTTCCCTGCCGCTCGAGGGCGGCGGCGCGCTGCATGCCGAGCTGTACGAGCAGCCGAAGGCCGAGCGCGCGGTCGTCGTGCTGCACGGGTACACGGAAAGCGGCGAAAAGTTCCGCGAAATGACGTGGTATTTCCTGCAATCGGGCTTCAATGTCTATGCGATTGACCACCGCGGGCACGGCAAAAGCGCGCGTTCGGTGGACGAGACGTGGCTGACGCACGTGGATCATTTTTCGGATTACGTAAACGATCTCGAGGCGTTCATGAACCACGTCGTCCTGCCGCGCACGAAGGCGCTGCCGCTCTGTCTCTATGCCCATTCGATGGGCGGCGCGGTCGGCGGTATGACGCTGCAAAGACACCCGCAGATGTTCGCGCGCGCCGTGCTGACCGCACCGATGATCGCGCCGTCGAGCGCGCCGTTCCCGTCGTGGATGGGCGCGGGCATTGCGAAGTTCATGTGCGCCATCGGCAAAACGAAGGAAATGGCGTTCATCGGCAAGCCGTTCGACCCGAAGAACGAGACGTTTGAAGCGTCCTTCGGCACGAGCCGCGCGCGGTTTGATTATTACGCGCGCAAGCGGCTGGAAAACGCGCATCTGCAAAACAACGCGCCGACCTACGGCTGGGTGAAGGAAGCGGTCGGCGTGACGAAGGTTTTGCTCAATCCCGAAGCGGATCGACAGATTCAAACCCCGCTTCTGCTCTGCCAGGCTTCGCAAGACACGGTTGTCCGCCTGCCCGAGCAGAACCAATTTGTTTCGCTGCTGCCGCACGCGCAGTTACGCGCGTTTGACGCGAAGCACGAAATCTACATGTCGGGCGACGACGTCATGCGCGAATACGTTCCGGCGGTCATCGGGTTTTTGAGGGGATGACGGCGGCCGCCGCGCCTCGCCTGCATGTTAGGGAGAACGTCCGCGTTCTCCTTTTTGATTGCCTTTTTATTCCCCCTGCATATCGCCCACGACGCGGTGGAGGATATCCAGATACATCTGCCCCAGCGCGGTCGGGCGGTAATCCTTATGCGTGATCACGCCGATGCGGATGATCTCCTCCACATCCAGTGGGATGGAGATGATATCGTCGCCGCGCAGATAGGACGGGCAGATGCCGGAAGAGATGGTATAGCCGTCCGTGCCGGTCATCAGGTCGATGATCGTGCCTTTATCCGTGACCTTGATGCTCTTTTCGTGGTTGAGCGTCGAGAGGATCTCCTCGGAAAAATAGAACGAGTTCTGGTCGCCCTGCTCATACGTCAGGCACGGCAGGGATTCCAAATCCTTCATGTTGACGCTCTTGCGCCCGGCGAGCGGATTATTGCGTCCGATGAAGATATGCGGTCTGGCGGAAAACAGCTCGGAAAACACGAGGTTCGATTCCCGAAGCGTCTTTTTGATGACGGCCTCGTTGAACGAACAGAGGTAAATCACGCCCATTTCGCTGCGCAGATGGCGCACGTCCATGATGGTATCATAGGTTTTACCCTCGCGGAGGACGAATTCATACGACTGGCCGCCCTGCGCGCGCACCAGTTCGACGAAGGCGCTGGACGTGAAGGAATAATGCTGGGTGGAGACGGAGAAGCGCTGGCGGCTGGCAGAGTGCGCGATATACTTATCCTCGATCAGCGCGGCCTGCTGGACGACCTGACGCGCATAGCCCAAAAACTCCACGCCCTCCTGCGTGAGCAGAATTCCCCGGCTGTTGCGCAGAAAGATGGTGATGCCCGCTTCCTCCTCCAGCTCGCGCACGGCGGCGGAAAGACTGGGCTGGGCGATGAACAGCGCCTTGGCGGCCTCGGTGATCGAGCCGCGCTCGGCGACCTCGACGACGTATTTCAGTTGTTGAAGTGTCATAAGGATGGCCTTTCTTGGGGCGCGCATTGCGCGTCCGTTCATATCTGCATGTGTCCCCCTGATTCTACCACACCCCCTCCCTATTTTCAATCCTTTTCATAGTTTCAGCCTATGGCCAATCATACAATATCCGTGTTTGCCTATGCGGCGCGATTCGTATATAATACATCTCGTCACAAGGACGTGGCAAACCCACATACACGTGTTGAAGGGAGTGCTTCCATTTGGCGCTCATTGAGCTGAACCACCTGACCAAGACTTTCAAAGGCAAAACCCAAACGGTGGACGCTTTGAAAGACATCAACCTGCAAATCGAGCAGGGCGATATTTTCGGCATCATCGGCATGTCGGGCGCGGGCAAATCGACGCTCGTGCGCTGCATCAACTTTCTGGAGCGGCCGACCTCCGGCAGCGTCGTGATCGACGGCAAGGATCTCGCTTCGCTCAGCCCGAAGGCGCTCCGCCAGCTCCGCCAGCAGGTCTCGATGATCTTCCAGCATTTCAACCTGCTCTCTCAGCGGGACGTGCGCGGCAACATCGCTTTCGCGATGGAAATCGCCGGGATGAAGCGCCCGCAGATTGAAAAGCGCATCGACGAACTGCTCGAAATCGTCGGCCTGACGGACAGGCAGCACAACTATCCCAGCCAGCTTTCCGGCGGCCAGCAGCAGCGCGTGGCCATTGCCCGCGCGCTGGCGACCAACCCGAAGATTATCCTCTGCGACGAAGCGACCAGCGCGCTCGACCCGACGACGACGACCTCGATCCTCAACCTCCTGCGGGAAATCAACCGCAAGATGGGCATCACCATCGTCATCATCACCCATGAGATGAGCGTGGTCGAGAGCACCTGCACCCACGTCGCCATCATCGACGACGGCCAGCTCGCCGAGTGCGGCACGGTCGAGTCGGTGTTCAGCCAGCCGAAATCCGCGGCGGCAAAGAAGCTGATCTTCCGCACCACGGGCGCGGACAGCGGCGCGATGGGCGAGCGGATGATCCGCATCGTATTCGAGGGCAGTTCCGCCGACGAGCCGACGATCTCCGATCTGGCGATGCAGTGCCACGTGGCGGTGAACATCCGTTTCGCGGATACGCGCGAGGTGAACGGCAAGCTGTTCGGCCAGATGATTTTGCAGCTCCCGGAGGATCATTTGCAGCAGGAAAAAGCGATTTACTTCCTGCAAAACAAGGGCCTGCGCGTCGAGGAGGTGACCGGCCGTGTCCATCAATAAGATGATTCCGCTGATGCTGGGCGGCATCAAGGATACGCTGTACATGACAAGCGTTTCCACCCTGTTTGCGTATCTGCTCGGCCTGCCGATTGCGATTGCGCTGGTGCTGACCGCGCCGAACGGCCTCAAGCCGCAGAAGCTGGTTTACCGCCTGCTCGACACGGTGGTCAACATTTTCCGTTCCATTCCGTTTCTGATTTTGATGATTCTGGTCATCCCCGTGACCCGCGCGATTGCGGGCAAGGCCTACGGCTCCACGGCGACGATCGTTCCGTTGGTCATTGCGGCCGCGCCGTATGTCGCCCGCATGATCGAATCTTCGCTGCTGGAGGTTGACCCCGGCGTGATCGAAGCGGCGCAGTCGATGGGCGCGAGCATCCCGACGATCATCTTCAAGGTGCTCATCCCGGAGGCGAAAACGTCGCTGATCGTCGGCGCGACGATCTCCTGTGGTACGATCCTCGGTTACAGCGCAATGTCCGGCGCGATTGGCGGCGGCGGTCTGGGTCAAATTGCCATCAGCTACGGCTACAACCGCTATCAGACAGACGTGCTCTTCGTCACCGTCGCCCTGCTGATTGTGCTGATGCAGGTCATCCAGATTGTCGGCATGAAGATTTCCCGCAAGACGGACAAGCGCGTTCGGAATTGAGGGGAAACGGCGCGGGGCTTTGCCCCGCACCCCAGTCGGAACCTGAGGTTCCGACACCTCCCACATTTTGACTCGAAGCCAAAATGGCTTTGAATACATACACAAATCAAAAAACTTTTTATCTTTAGGAGGAACCTACTATGAAAAAGCTGCTTACGCTTGCCCTTTCCCTCGCGCTGACCGCCGCGGTCGGCGTCGCCAGCGCCAACACCAAGCTCGTCGTCGGCGCATCCGCCACCCCGCATGCCGAGATTCTCGAAGCGGCCAAGCCGCTTCTCGCCGAAAAAGGCATCGACCTTGAAGTCGTCGTCTTTGACGATTACGTTCAGCCGAACCTCCAGCTCGAAGCGGGCGATCTGGACGCGAACTACTTCCAGCATATCCCGTATCTCGAGAACTTCAACGCCGACAACGGCACGCATCTGGTGAGCGCGGGCGCGGTGCACTACGAGCCGATGGGCCTGTACGTCAACCCGGCGAAGGAAATCGCCCTCGATTCCATCCCGGACGGCGCGACCATCGCCATCCCGAACGACCCGACCAACGAAGCCCGCGCGCTGGGTCTGCTGGAATTCAACGGCCTGCTCACGCTGGAAGACACCAAGGATCAGAAGGCGACCGTGCTGAACATCGCCGAGAACCCGCACAAGTTTGAGTTTGTCGAGGTCGAGGCCGCGCAGGTGCCGCGCACGCTGGCCGACGTCGATCTGGGCGTCATCAACTCCAACTACGCGCTCCAGGCCGGTACGGACGTCGTCGGTACGCCGATCGCTTACGAAAGCACCGAAGTTGCCTACCCGAACATCATCGCCGTCCGCGAGGGCGACGACCGCGAGGAGCTCAAGACGCTGGTTGAGGTGCTTCAGGGCGATGAAATCGTGAACTTCATCAACGAGACCTACAAGGGCGCTGTTGTGCCGACGAAGTAAGCTGCAAAGCAGGCTTCGCTTCCCGAACCACATAAAACTCGACCGTCTTCCCCCGATTCGGAAGACGGTCGAGTTTTTTATATTCCGTTATTTCTTCGCCAAATCGCCCAGAATCGCCTGCTCGGCGAACAGCGCCGTCGCGCCGCCCGTGTGCCAGAAGATCACGGTTTCGCCCGGCGCAATCCGCCCTTCGCGGACGTGGCCAATCAGCCCAGCGAGCGCCTTGCCGGTGTAAACCGGGTCGGTCAGCAGGCCCTCGGTTCGCGCCAGCAGGCGGATGGCTTCGTTGGCCGCCTCGTTCGGCTGCTCATACCCCGGTTCAAAATAGCCGCGCTCGACGGTGAAATCCGCCGCCGTCACACGCGTTTCGCTGCCCAGCCATTCAAGCGACGCGTTCGCCAGCTCGGCGCAGCGCCCCTCGTAGCCCGCATCCTTGCGACTGACGGCCACGCCGGTGATCTCCGGCCCAACGCCCAGCGCCTTGTGCCCCGCGACCAGACCGGCCAGTGTGCCGCCCGTGCCCGTCGCCGCATAAAGCCGCGTCGGCGCGACGCCCATCTGCGCGCACTGTTCCATCATTTCCAGATAGCCGCCGACAAACGCCGCCGAGCCGACGAGGCTCGCGCCGCCCATCGGCACATCATAGCAGCGATGGCCTTCCTTTTCCAACCGCGCGGCGTGCTCAAGCCCAAGCTGATGGCAGCGCTCTTCCGTCTGCGCTTCAGTTTCGCCCGGCAGGCCGGGAATGACGTTCACCTGCGCGCCGAGGATGCGATCCAGCAGCATATTCGCGCGGATATCGTTTTCATCCGGCTGCACGTAGGCGTTCAGGTACAGAATCGGCTCCATGCCGACGCGGCGGCAGGCCGTCACGGTCTGCATGGCGTGGTTGGACTGCGTCGCGCCGTAGGTGAACACGGTGTCGCAGCCCTTTTCCTTCGCGTCGCCCAACAGGTATTCGAGCTTGCGGATTTTGTTTCCGCCGAAAAGGCTCATGCCGGAAAAGTCGTCGCGCTTGACGTAGAGATTCACGCCGAGCTGTTCGCTCAGTCTTTCGAGCTTATACAGCGGGGTCGGGAAAAAGCCGAGGCTCGCGCGCGGCTTCCGATCCAGCAGCGTGTGCAGTTCTTCAAAACGGTTCATCGAAAATCCTCCTTACATCATCATCACGTACAGCGCGGCCACGACGCTGATGGCCGCGGCAATCGGCGCGCTGATGGTAAACGCGCGGTGCTTTGTCTTATGGTGAAACATGCGCATGCCGACGAGCGCCCCCACGCCGCCGAAGAGCCAAGTGCAGGTCAGCAGCGTCTTTTCCGGGATGCGCCACGCGCCGCGTTTGGCCTTGCGCTTATCCGCGCCATAAAGGCTGAAGGTGAACACGTTCATCGCCAGCCAAGCGGTTAATAGGATGTTCTTCATCATGATATCATTCACCCTTCCACCGCTCACGCGGTCCCCCTCCCCTTTCAAGGGGAGGTCTTGGGGGTATGAGACGTTTCTTGGCAAATCAATGTAGTCTTGCTGTTTTTGCATTTTGACATTGATTCGCAAATTAACTTAAACAGCCTGAAACCTCCCCTTTTAAGGGGAGGGGAACCATCCGCAGATGGTGGAAGGGTACCCCCCTAACCTCAAGCAAGGCTGTCAAGTTTCGCCCTGACAGCCTTGCCTTTTTACTTCACTTCAACGTCATCCGCGGAATCGTCGTGCTTTTCTTCCGGCTTTTCCGTTTCACCCTCGGCGGAAGGAAGCTGGTTCGGCGCCAGAATCGCCATGAATTCCATGCCGGTGATGGTCTCCTTTTCCAGCAACACCTTAGCCGTCTCGTGCAGCTTTTCCTTGTTATCGCTCAGAATCTGATACGCCTGCTCATAGCAGTTGGCGATGATCTGCTTGACCTCCACGTCGATGCGCGCCGCCGTCTGGTCGGAGCACACGAGGTTGGAATCGCCGCTGAGATACTGGCCGGACTGCGTTTCCAGCGCCATCATGCCGAACGTATCGCTCATGCCGAGACGGGTGATCATCGCGCGGGCGAGCTTGGTCGCCTGCTCGATGTCGTTGCTTGCGCCGCTGGTGATGCGGCCAAAGATCAACTGTTCCGCCGCGCGGCCGCCGCAGAACGTGGTGATCTTATCGAGAATCTGTTCGCGGGTCATCAACAGGCGCTCTTCGTCGTCCACCTGCATGGTGTAGCCGAGCGCGCCGCTCGTGCGCGGGATGATCGTAATCTTCTGCACCGGCGCGGCGTTCTTGAGCTTCGCCGCCACCAGTGCGTGGCCGCACTCGTGGTAAGACACGGTGAGCTTGTCGCGCGGGGAGACGACGGCGTTCTTGCGCTGATAACCGGCGATGACCGTCTCGATGGCTTCTTCCATATCGCGCTGGGAGACGACCTTGCGGTTGTCCTTGACGGCGGCGATGGCGGCCTCGTTGATGATGTTCGCCAGTTCCGCGCCGGAACAGCCGCTCGTCGCGCGGGCAATCTGCGTATAGTCGATGTTCGGTTCGGTCTTCACGTCTTTGGCGTGCACGCGGAGGATGGCCTCGCGCCCCGCCAGATCGGGCAGTTCGACGGGGATTCTGCGGTCAAAACGGCCCGGGCGCAGCAGCGCCTTATCCAGAATCTCCGGGCGGTTGGTCGCCGCCAGAATGACGACGCCCTTGCCCGCGTCAAAGCCGTCCATCTCGGTGAGCAGCTGGTTGAGCGTCTGCTCGCGCTCGTCGTTGCCGCCCATGCCCGCGTTGTCGCGGCGCTTGCCGATGGCGTCGAT
>CAKTXH010000074.1 GCA_934630975.1 uncultured Clostridia bacterium
AACATGGAGGACGGGCGGCTGGGGACGCTTGAGGCTCCGCCTCAAACTCCGGTCGGAACCTGAGGTTCCGACACCTCCCGCTGATCGACCGCTTTGCGGCCGATAGGAAAAACAATATAGTTCTAGAGAGGGTACTGAGTTATGAAACGAATTGCGATTGTGGCCTGCGAAAATTCCAACACGGTCTGCGCGGGCTGCGCCTGCCTGAATGCCTTTTACGACCGCCGCAAGTCCTTTGAGCGCTATGCGGGCGAGGAGCTTCGGCTGATGGCGTTCATGCGCTGCTCTCACTGCGTCAAGGACGGCGACCCGATGCAGGACGCGGGCTTTATCGAAAAACTGGAGCGCTTTGTCAGCGAGGGCGTGGAGATCGTCCATATCGGCCTGTGCGGCGGGCGCACGGAGGAGACCGCCTGCCCCGGTATGGCGAAAATGGCGGCTGCCTTCCGCGAAAAAGGCATGACCGTCGTTTGGGGGACGCATTAACTCCTTCAGTCGCGCTAACGCGCGCCAGCTCCCTCTAAGATGGAGCCTTTTACGTTGAAATAACGCAATATATAAATAAAACCTCCCTCATCGAGGGAGGTGGCACGACGAAGTCGTGACGGAAGGAGTTCACCACGCATTCCCCGTTCATCATGCAGGAAGTGCGTGGTTTTTTCTTATTCTTATTTCAGCTCCGCTTTCAAATGCTCCACATATAATTTCTGCACGTTTTCCAGCGTTCCAAGCCCTTCCACGGTGCAATGTACGTCAAACCCGGCAGCGGTCAGGCGGTTTTTCCAGCTGTCCGCGTCGTCGCCTGCCATATCGTTTTGCGCGTGGTCGCCCGCAACGAGCATCATCGGGCGCAGCTCTATGCGCTTTGCGCCCAGCTCGCGCAGTTCGTCGATGGCGTTTTCCAGCGTCGGCCAGCCCTCGACCGTCGCAATGACAACATTCGGATGACCTTGCAGCCGAAGCGCCGTCTGCATCGCCGGATAAACCATGTTCGCAAAGTGCGTCGTGCCGTGGCCCATCAGTAGCAGCGCATCCGCGTCGCCGGGCTTGAGCGCCGCCAGAATCTCGGCCAGCTTGAGCAGGTCGTCGTTCTCCGCGACAAGCGGCCTGCCCAGCGCGATATGCTGAAATCTGCTTTCGTACTGCCTGTACGGCGCGCGAATCTTTTCGTCGTATTCGTTGCCATAGAGCAGATGCGTCGGCTGAACGAGCACCGTGTCATAGCTTTCATTTGCCAGCTTTTCCAGCACTTCTTCAAGCGACGGCACGATTTCGCCGCGCGACTTCAATACCTTGCGGACGATGCTGCTCGTATACGCGCGGAAAACGTCATACCCTTCTGCGGCCTGTGCCAGCGCGCGCTCCACCGCGTCGATGCTCCGCCGTCCTTTTTCATACGTCGAGCCAAAGCTCACAATCACCAGCGCTTTTTTCATCGTTCATCCTCCTTCGGTCTTTCGATCATGATGACATCGATCCCGCGTTCCAGCGCGGGCAGAACCTTGTCCGCCACGCCGCCGGGCTGGCCTGAATCCTTGGAAACCATCGCGCGGATATGCAGCTGGTCGTAGAGCGCCGCGTTCAGCGCCCGCGAAAACGGCCCCTGCATCGCAATGATGTGGCTCTGCACCATGCCCGCCGCCGCGCAGAGGTCAAGCGCCTGATGCGTCGGCAGGACGCGGACGAACAGCCTTTCCGGCTCGATTTTTTTTGCATAGACGTTCAAGGTATGGCTGCCCGTCGTCAATAGGATATTGCCCTCACAGCGCGCGGCCAGCGCCGCCGCTTCCTCGGAATCGCCTGCCCACGTCACCGCGTCGCGCCAATCCTTGCGCCTGTCCTCCGCCCGCTCGATGCGCGTATAGGGAATATGCAGCGCGTCGGCGCAGGCGCGGATGGTCTGCGTCGCGCGGACGGCGAAGGGATGCGTCGCGTCGATGATGCGTTCGGGGCGCTCCCGCATGAGCCATGCCGTCATGGACGCTTCATCCAGCGCGCCGACGTGGCAGGCCGCGCCCTTCGGCAGAAACTGCCGCGCGTATTCGCTCGTCACGCTGACCCGCACATCGTCTCCGCGCGCCAGCGCCAGCGCGGCCTGCTCGCGTCCCTCGGTCGTGCCGCCAAAGATGACAGTTTTCATCGCCACAGCCTCTCAATCCATTCGGGATGCGACAGAAAATGCAGGTGCGCAAAGCCCGCCGTCGTGTTTCCCTTGCGCATCCCGCCCGGCCAGCGCAGGCTCGGTTTGCTCGCCTTGCGGATTTCAAAATCATACGCCGCTTCGCTTGTTGCTTCCGTCACCGCGTGGTGAAACTCGTGCGCGGGGTACGTCCTGCCCGTCTTCAAATCCGTGACAAGCGCATAGCCGAAGCGCTGCAACCTGTCCGTCATGCGGCAGGTCTGCGGCAAAAAGCCGACCATCTCCGCGCCGTCGATGCTTTGGGAGAGATACATCATCCCGCCGCACTCCGCATAGCAGGGCAGGCCGTTTTCCAGCGCCGCCCGGATGCTTTGGCGCATGGAGACGTTTGCTTCCAATTCGCTTTTGAAAACCTCCGGAAAGCCGCCGCCGATATACAGCCCGCTGAGTTTTTCCGGCAATTCATGATCCGAAAGCGGGGAGAACGGAACAAGCTCCACGCCCATCGCGTTGAGCACGTCGAGGTTCGCCTGATAATAAAAGCTGAACGCCTTGTCCCGTGCAAGCCCCATGCGAAAACCGTCCATCCGGGGATAGGTTTTGGGCATGACGGGCAGCGTCGGCGCTCGCTTTGCCAAATCCAGAATCATCGGCCAATCCAGCGTATCCGCGACCTGCCGCGCGGCTTCGCGGATGCGGGGAAGCGCATCTTCGACCTCCTCGGCGGGCACAAGCCCCAGATGACGGCTCTTGAGCGCCAGATTCACGTTTTTTTCGATGTAGCCCACGCACGGCAGACCGGTGTAATGCGCTACCGCGTCGCGCACCAATTCGTAATGATGCGTGCCGGAGACCCGGTTGACCAGCACGCCCGCAATGCCGCTTTCCGCCTTGAGCGTCATGAAGCCCTTGACCGTCGCCGCCGCGCTCGCCGCCGAGCCGGAGGCATCCACCACCAGCAGCGCAGGCGTCTGCGTCAGCTGCGCCATCTCCCAGGTCGATTGGCGGCAGCTCGTCGCGTCCATGCCGTCGTAATAGCCCATCACGCCCTCGATGACTGTGATATCCGCCGGACGGCTGAGCAGCAGGAGCAGATCCTTCGGCTCGATCAGAAAGCTGTCCAGATTGTGGCTCGGCCTGCCGCAGACCAGCTCGTGAAAGCCCGTGTCGATGTAATCCGGCCCAACCTTGCAGGGCGCAACGTCCAGCCCCTTTTCCCTGAGCGCCGCCATCAGCAAAAGACTCGCCGTCGTCTTGCCGCATCCGCTGCTTGTGCCCGCAATGCAAATCCTCATCCGCGCACGCCCTCCATACCGTAGAGCAGCGCGTTGACGATCGCCGCCGCCACGTTGCTGCCGCCGCGCCGCCCGCGCGCCACGATGCAGGGCAGGCCGGTTTCAAGCAGCATCTCCTTGGCTTCCACCACATGCACAAAGCCGACCGGCACGCCGATGACGACCGTATCCTTCAAATCCGCGTGTTTTTCCAGCGGCTCAAGGAACGTCGGCGCGTTGCCGCAGACCAGCAGCTTCGGGCCGGGAATCGTCAGCGCGCGCTCCATCGACACGCGGGCGCGGGTCGTCTCCCGCGCTTTCGCTTCCTGCGCGACGGCTTCATCCGCCATGAAGCAGACCGCCTGACAGCCCAGCTTTTTCAGCGACGGCTTGCTGATGCCCGACAGCGCCATCTGCGTATCGGTGACAATCGTCGCGCCGCGCGCCAGCAGCTCCCGCGCATAGGGCACAACGCCCGGCGTAAAGACCATCGACTCCGCAAAGGAAAAATCCGCCGTTGCGTGAATCACGCGCTTGACGATGGGCTTGATCTCCGGGTCAAGCTGCACCTGTAACTCGCGCTCGATAATCGCCATGCTCGCCTGCTCAATTTCCATCGGTTTCATAAACCGCATTCCTTTCGTCATTCCGTGCGGACGCGCAATGCGCGCCCCTACATCTTGTATTCATTCGGGAAGTCCAGAAACCTCAGGTTTCCGACGGGAGCGTAGCCCCCAAAACCTGCCCCTTTGCGTCCAGCATCACCGCGTCCACGCGCATTTCGCCGTGAACGCGCGCCGCCGCGTAAGCCGCCGCCGCGTCGGCCAGCCGCGCCCAAACCGCGTCTAGCCCCGCTCCATGAATCGGAACAATGCAACCGTCGAGCGTCACGCTTTGATGCACAAATTCCAGCAGACTCAGCGGTGCGCCCATCAGCGCCAGATGCGCCGTCAGCGTTTCGCGCCGCCCGTCGCCGTATTGGCTGTGCGTCTGCATGCTGCCGCCGGAAACCTTGACCAGCTTGCCCGGCTGCCCCAGCAGAATCACACGCGAAAAGCCCAGCTCGGCCGCGCTGTCCAGCGCAAAGCCGACAAAGTTGCTCATCTGCACCGTCTGCATACCGGGGAAAAGCGCGGCCGCCGCCGTTTCGCCCTGACTGCCGAAAACCAGCCCGATTGCATCCGCGCCCTGATTTCTGCGGATAGAAAGCTCCAATCGAATCGTTTCCTTGAGCGCTTCCTCGCTCATCGGATGCACCACGCCCGTCGTGCCCAGCACGGACAGCCCGCCGACCACGCCCAGCCGGGGATTGAACGTCTTTTTCGCCAGTTCCACGCCGCCGGGGATGCTGACCGTCACCTCTGCCGCGCGGGCGGGGAAAACCTGCCGAACCGCCCGCTCGATCATCTGCCGCGGCACGGGGTTGATCGCCGCCTCGCCGACCGGGAGCTTCATGCCCGGCAGGGTGATCATGCCCACGCCGTCGCCCGCCAGAAAGCGGATGTCGCCGTCGCCCGCCAGCAGCCGCACACGCGCGCAGACCTCGCTCCCGGTGGTGATATCCGGGTCGTCGCCGCCGTCCTTGATAACCCCACAGGTATAGCCGCCGTGCGCGATAATCTCCGGCGCAAACGTCCTGCCTGCGGGAACGACAATCTGCACGCGTTCCGGGCATACGCCGTCCCTCTGCCATAAGCAGCTGGCCAGCGCCGCCGCCGCGGCACAGCTCCCCGTCGTGAAGCCCTCGCGAAGCGCTTTCACAGCCGATACCCCCGCGGCGTGAGTATGCGCCCGAAGCGCTCTTGCGTTTCCGCATTGCCGATGAGCACCGTCGTAAACATATCCAGCGGCTCATGCGCCAGCTCGCCCAGCGTCAGCACGCGGCTTTTCTGCCCGTCGCGGCCGATGTTCTGCACATAGCCGCAGACGGTCGAAGCGGGCAGCGTTTCCATCAGGATCGCGCAGGCACGGGCGAGATGATCCGGCCTGTGGTGGCTGCACGGATTATACAGCGCGATGGGGAAATCGCCCTCCGCCGCTGCGCGAAGCCGCCGCTCGATAACGGTCCACGGGGTCAGCTGGTCGGAGAGACTGACAACGGCGAAATCCCCGCAGAGGGGCGCGCCGAGTACCGCCGCCGCGCTGAGCGCCGCCGTCACGCCCGGCACAACCTCGATCTCGTCGCCATCCTCCGCCATTTCCAGCAGAAGGGAGGCCATGCCGTAGACCTGCGCGTCGCCGGAACAAATCAGCGCCACGCGCTTTCCCGCCCGCGAAAGCGCGAGCGCCTGCGCGCACCGCTCCTTTTCGCCGCGCATGCCCGTCGTCACAAACTGCTTATCGGCAAACTCGTCCCGCACCAGCGCGACATACGTCGTAAAGCCCACGATGACATCCGCGCGGCGCAATGCGTCGTCTGCCGCAATCGTGCGCCCTTCGCGTTTTCCCGGGCCGATGCCCACCACCTGAATCATACGTTTTCCTCCCCGGCGAGAGCGAATGTCACGCCCTCCATCGCCGTTTTGCCCACGAGCAGCCGCCCGCCGCTATTCAGCACCGCCGCGCGCTCGCATACGCAGCCGCAGCCCACCGCTTTCAGCACAAAATCCGAATGCGCAAACACGCCCGGCACGGCGTTCAGCTCTGCCGCCGAATACGTTTGCAGCGGGAAGCGGTATTTTTCGCAGAGCGCCAAAATCGCCGCCTCGTCCTTCTTCACGTCAATCGTCGCAATCGCCCGGACGGCCAGCGGCGATACGCCGTTTTCATGCAGAAACGCGCGGAAGCAGCTTTCCAGATGCGCCGCGTCCGTGCCGCGCTTGCAGCCCACGCCCACAGTCAGCGTCCGCGGCCTTAAAAAGAGCGTCACGGGGAACGGCGGGCGGATTTCCCGTTCCGTAATCGCCACGCCGACCGACTTTCCCGCCAGCGCGGCGGAGGAAACCGCCTGAATCGCCGATTTATTTTCAATCGCGCAGTCGTTTTTCATCGCCCAGCTGTCAATAGCGGGGATGCCGCGCACGTCCGTCGCGGTCGTCAGCACGGGCTCTGCGCCCGTTTTCTGCGCCAGCAGCAGCGCGAGATCGTTTGCGCCGCCGATGTGGCCGGAGAGGATGGGAATGATGTGCCGCCCCGTTTCGTCCATGACGAGCACGGCGGGGTCGGCCGTCTTATCTCGGCAGAGCGGGGCAATGGCGCGCACCGCAATGCCGCATGCGCCGATGAACAGCAGTGCGTCCGCATCGGCGAAGGCTTCCCGCGCCCACTGCATGACGGGCACGCCGCGCGCCACGGGGAAGCCGAGCTTTTCCTGCCAGCTCTGTCCTTTTTCGGTGAAGGCAATGGCGCGAATCCTCATGGCTTTTCCGCCTCCCGGCAGGCATGGGTGAACGTCGGGTCATAGAGCTTGGAGCGCTTATCGCTCTCCCGCAGAAAATCGCCGACGAGAATCAGCGCGGTTTTTTTGATATGCGCTGCTTTTTCCGCGATATCGGCCAGCGTGCCGCGCACGACCTCCTGTTCCGGCCACGTCGCCTTATAGACGACGGCGACGGGCGTAGTTTCCGGATAGCCGCCCGCGATCAATTCCGAGCAGACCCGCGCAATCATGGAGACGCTCAAAAACAGCGCCATGCTGGCGCGATGCGCCGCCAGCGCGCGCAGGTTTTCGCGTTCGGGCACGGGCGTTCTGCCCGCCATGCGCGTGATGATGACGGTCTGGCTGACCTCGGCGGGCGTATACTCCGCCGGAATGGCCGCCGCCGCGCCGCAGAACGAGCTGACCCCCGGCACGACCTCATAAGCAAGCCCCAGCCGATCCAGCTCGCGCATCTGCTCGGCAATCGCGCCGTACAGGCACGGGTCGCCGGTATGCAGCCGCACGACGGTCGCGCCCTCCGGCGCGCTCTGCATGGCGGTGACGGTTTCCTCCAGCGTCATGGACGCGCTGTTATAGATGGCCGTTTCAGGCCTGCAATACGCCAGCAATTCGGGGTTGACGAGCGACCCCGCGTAGATCACCACGTCCGCCTTTTGGAGCAGGCGCATGCCGCGCACGGTGATGAGGTCGGGAGCGCCCGGCCCCGCGCCGATAAAGTAAATCATGAGAACTCCTTCAGTCAGCTTTGGATATGGAACCCAAAGAAAGATTACATAAGCTCATTGTGCGGACGACCAATGGTCGCCCCTACATTTATGAAAGCAAAATCCCATTGTAGGGGCGCGCATTGCGCGTCCGTATTTGGGGTTATTTCAAAATTGCGCTGTTTTAAGCAAGGCTGGCGGAGAAAACAAAAACGGGGTTTTCCGCCTTGAACATGGTGTAGCGTCCGACCGATTCGAGGTTTGAGACGGCAACCTGCCGCGCCTCAAAATCCGTCATCGGCTGCATCAGGCGCAGAAGCTCCTGCGCGCTTTCCATCGTGACGGCAGTTGCGACCAGACGAATCGGGCTTTGAAAGCCGCGCAGAAGATTCACGATGGCTTCCACCGCGCCGGTTGTTCCGCCGAGAAATACCACGTCCGGCGCAGGCAGACCCGCCAGCGCATCCGGCGCGCGGCCGGGAACGACGCGCAGATTGAGCGCATGGAATTTTTGAGCGTTCCGGCGGATGAGGTCGAGCGCATCCGCCTTCATTTCGACGGCGCAGACCTCGCCCAGCGGGCATTGGCGTGCACATTCGACGCTGACGCTTCCCGTTCCCGCGCCGATATCCCAAACGACGCTGTCCGGCTTGAGATGCAGGGCCGTCACGACAAGTGCGCGCACATCCCGCTTAGTCATCGGCGTTTTGCCGCGGATGAACGCGTCATCCGGCAGGCCGACGGGCGACAGACCGCTTTCCGGCGCGTCGTTTTCGATATAGGCCATGCAGAGCGGGTCATACTGTGCATCCGCCCGATAGGCTTCCGTCCGCTCGTCGGGGTAGGAAAGCCGCTCGCCGATGAACAGCCGCGCATGTTCCAAACCGCCGTGGTTCAGGTTCTCCCGCACCCACGCGGGGTTGTGCGCCGCGTCGAGAAAGAGAAACGTCTGCCGGTGCGTCCGCACGGCGTAACACAGCGCGCTGGGGGACAGCGCCCGCCCGTGCGCGGAGAGGATTTTCGCGCTTTGCCACGAAACGCCCAGCCGCGCCGCAAAGAGCTGAAGCGCGCTCACGCCCGGATGCACGCGCAGGTTTTCGCCGCCGGCCTTCCGCTTGAGCATTTCCAGCAGGCTGTACAGCCCCGCGTCGCCGGAGACCAGCACGGCGCCATTCTGTCCCGTTTCGCTGAATCCGCGCATCTGCTCGATCGCGTCCTCCAGCGGCGAAAGCGGCCTGACCTTTTCCGGCGGCACGAGCACGGCGTGGCGCGCCGCGCACCAGACCATGTCCGCGCGGGCGATTGTCTGCTTCGCGTCGTCGGTGAGCAGAGCGGCGTCTCCCGGCCCGACACTGATGATCTCAAGCATGGTGCACCTCCACATGATGTTCTTGAGCGAAACAAATCAGTTCATCGTCCCAAGCATGGGTTTCAAACCCGCCGGGGATCAGCAGCGCGCCGCAATTCAGCAGCGTTTGCCGGGCTTCCATCATCACGGCTTCATCCGGCGGGGCAAACGGCGCTGTCGTCAGGATGCGGGCGGCCAGATGGCGCGCGGCGGGGATATCCATATCGTTTTCCGCCAGAATGCCTGTCGCAAACGGCGTTCCTTCCCGCGTCAGACGGCGGTAGACAGCCGTCGCGCGCCCCATGCCGCCGAGGACGAACACGCGGGGCTGACCTTCCGCGCTGGGAAGCTCCACTGAGCCGGAAAGCGCGTCGTATGCGCCGGACGAGATGCCGTACAGCCGCGTCACGTTCGCTTCCGTAAAAACGGCTTCGGGTGCGCCGAATACCTCCACGCCGTGTGCGCCGATCCCCATTACAAGGTCGGACACGCGCGCGGCGAGGTCGATTTCGTGCAGGCTCATCACGATGGTCACTCCCTGCTCCCGCGCGAGACGGAGCAGAATTGCGGACAATTCGATTTTGTACCGGATATCCAGAAAGGAGGTCGGCTCGTCGAGCACCAGCACGCGCGGCTGCTGGCAGAGCGCGCGGGCAATCATCACCCGCTGGCGCTGGCCGTCGCTCACGCGGGCAAACGGCTTGTCCGCCAGCGTCTCGGCATGCACCAGCGCGAGACTCTGCGCGATCACGTCCCTGTCCTGCGCGGTCAGCATGCCGAAACGGCCTGTGTAGGGATAGCGCCCGGAAGCCGCCACATCGTAACATGTCATCAGTTCCGGCCGGACGCGCTCGGTCAGCACAACGGAAAGCCGCTTCGCCAACTCGTGGCCATCCATCCGCTCGATATCCTCGCCGCCCACGCGCACCACGCCGCCCATCCGCGCCAGATGATGCGAAACTGTCTTGAGAACCGTCGATTTGCCAGCGCCGTTCGGGCCGATGAGCGTCAAAATCTGCCCCGGCAGAATCGACGCGCAGAGGTCTTTCAGCAGGACGCGCCTGCCGTAGCCGACCGAAAGATTGTCCAGCTCCAAAGCCGGTTTCACCGGTGTCCGCCTCCCCGCTTGAGCGCCATCACAATGACGACCGGCGCGCCGAAGAACGCCGTCACCGTGCTGATGGCCAGCTCCGTCGGCGAAAACGCCGTTCGGGCGATCCAGTCGCACGCCATGCAGAATACACCGCCTAGCAGAAAGCAACCGGGCAGAACGGCCAATGGTTTGGCCGTGCCGAGCAGCTTTTTCGTCATATACGGCACGGCGATGCCGACAAAGGAAATCGGCCCGACGAGCGCCGTCACGCTTGCCGCCAGCAGGCAGGAAAGCCCGATCAACGCCGCGCGGAAACGACGGACGTTCACGCCCATGCTCGCCGCGTAATGCTCGCCGAACTGATACGCGCCGATAGGCTTGGCCAGCAGCAGACACAACAGCAGACAGACGGCAATCACCGCCGAGCAGACGCGCAGATGATTCCACGACATGGCGGAAAAGCTGCCCATCGACCAGCTGGTGAGGTTTGCAATGTCGCTCTCCCTGGCGAAGGTGACGAAGAAATCCGTCGCCGCCGAACAGACGTTGCCGACCATCATGCCGACGACCAGCAGCATCGCCATGCTGTGAATCCTTCGGGAGACGAGCATCACAAAGCCCGCGCAGAGCATCGCCCCGACGAATGCCGCCGCCATCACCGCGCCGAACGGCACGCGCCCCCAGAGCTCTATGCCGAAAATCATCACCGCGCCGACGGCCAGCTTCGCCCCGGAGGACACGCCCAGCACATACGGCCCGGCAATCGGGTTGCGGAAAAACGTTTGCAACAGAAAGCCCGACACGCTCAGCGCGCCGCCCATCACCGCCGCCGCCAGCACGCGCGGCAGGCGGATCTTGAGCAGCACGTTGTAGGCTGCTGTGCCCGCGCCCTCGCGCAGAAGCAGAATCCGCAGGATTTCACGAGGGGACAGCGCCGCGCTGCCCGTGCCCGCGCCGACCGCCAACAGCAGCCCAAAGCAGACTGCAAGCGCCGTATAGCACAGCGCGCACCGCGTTTTTTTCACCCGTTCCTCACTCCAGCTTCATGATATGGGTCAGCGCCGCGTCGTCGCCCGAAAGCATGCGGTTCATGTCCTCAATGAGGTCGCCCAGCCGCCCGGCCTGCTGAAAGTAATCCGCGCCGGTGCAGTAGACGCGTCCATTTTGCACCGCCTTGAAATCGGCCAGCAGCGCGTTCCGCTCAAGCAGCTGCGCCAGCGTCTCCGGTCTGCCGCCGAGCTGGCCGATATAGAGGATACAGTCCGCGTGGCCTGCCGCGAGATAAAAGGCTTCCATCTCCATCTGCCGCGTGCCGGATTCATCGCCGCCCAGTCCTTCCGGCACATACTGCCCGCCCGCCAGCTCAAGCATTTTGACCATGTAATCCCCATTGTTACGCACATGCAACGCGCCCTTGGAGGTGATGTAGAACATGGCGACAGTCACATTCTCCTGCATCGGCTCAAGCGATTCGATTTTCTGCTTCTGCGCGTTAAACGCGGCGTTTGCCTCATCCTCACGACCAAGCAGCACGCCATAGAGCTTCATCCATTCCATGCGCCCCAGCGGGGTTTCCTCCAGCGCCGAGCTGTCCACCAGTACGGGAATGTCCAGCTCGTCCAGTTTTTCCCGCACATCCGGCGTGCCGTCGATCATCGTGGAAAACACGGCCAGCTTGGGCGGATTCAAGGCGATGCGCTCAAAGTCCGGCTGCTTGTAAGAGCCGACATAGGCGATCCGCCCATCCTGAACAGCCTGCTTCACATCCGGCAGATACCAGTCCTCCGCGTCGTAGGTTGTCTGCGCCACGGCGGACAGCGCGCCGATCTCATCCATCAGAGCCACCGTCGAGGTGGAGGCCACGAGCAGGTTGTCAAGCGGCATGTACAGCGGCGCAATGTCCGCATCCAGATTGTCCGGCGCATCCATGCCTGTCGGAATCAGCAGAAAGCGCCCGCCGTTCTGCACGGTAATCAGCGAATAGCCGTCTTCCAGCCTGTCCACGGCAAAGTTTTTTGCAGCTTCCGGCACAAGGCTTTCAGTGACGGCGGGTAAGTCCGCCAAGGCAATTTGAACGGCAAAAATGCCCCAAAGCAGCGCAATCAGCGCAATGATTTTCTTCATAAACTTCCTCGCGATTTTTCCAAAAACAAATGAAAAGCGCCCATCTCGGACAAAGATGGACGCATAGCAAACAAACGCTTGACCTGCCTTCTCCAACTGCCCGAGAATCGGTTTCATCTCCGCAGGGCAGGTCTCCTGGCTGACGGCTTCGCGCGCGCCGCCTTCTCGAAATCGCTTTCAATGGCCCGTGGCGCGCGCATACCGAACACAGTAATGGCTGTTGCGCCGGATTTGAACCGGCTTCCCTTTTCATTTGAATGGCTTCAAACACCCTGCGCAGTATGGATTTTTTCTCGTTTATTATACGGGGTTTGAGGAGGAGAGTCAAGATGAGGGGGAAATGGATTTTGCTTAAATTGCTGACAGATGAATCGGAACAGATTTATTCGTTTGATGGGCGTCATTCGATTGTCGGAGGGCACTCTTTATGGCATCATTTGCGACCTGCTCCAACTCCTTCCGATTGGCTGCCGTTTCCATCGCATCCTCAACTGAAACCCGCCCATTCGACACGCGCGGCAGCGCGTCAGGAATAACCTTGCGCGTCCAGTATCGGATGCGGTTCAGCTCCGCCAATTCACTTTTGATTTCTTCTAGTTTGGGAAGAAGGGCTTCGCGCTCCGCTTCAAGCTGCGCGCGTTCTGGCTTTAATGCCGCGCGCTGCTCCTTATCGAGAGGAGACGCAAGCCCCAGCGACTTCACGAGCTTTTCGCGCAGCCAGATCGCCTTTTGCAGACGGTTCAATTCATCGCCATGTTCGGCTTTGAACTTTTCGCGTTTGCCGCTCCAGTGGATGCTCTCGTATTCCTGCTGAATCGGTTTCAATTCTCGGATGGTTTGAATCGCGCCAAACAGCGCGTCAATATCACGGATTCTGCGTTCCTTTGCCGTGGATTCCGCCTTGATTTTGGAAAATGTCCGTTGAGTTTCGGCGATG
>CAKTXH010000075.1 GCA_934630975.1 uncultured Clostridia bacterium
AACGCATGGAGCGCGGCGAACGCCCGGAACGCGGGCCGAGGCCGGAACGCGGCCCCAGACCCGAGCGCGGCTCGCGGCCTGAGCGCGGGGAGCGGCCGGAGCGCGGAGAGCGCCCGCCGAGGCCGGAGAGAGGGCCGAGACCGCTGAGAAAGCCGATGGACAGGCCGCCGTATAAGGACACGCCCGTGAAGGCCGAACAGCCGGATGCGGCGCAGAAAAAGCCCGTCGAGCCGAGCCGCGCCCAGCAGCCGGTCAAACCCGAACAGCCGGCTGTCGAGGAGCGAAAGGACGTTGAAGTGATCGACGTGCTGGAAATCCGTGAGGACGCGAAGAAGGAAGACCTTTTCTAAGATTTGTTAGATGTGCATAACAACGGCCTTGTCGGTAAAAATGCCGAAAAGGCCGTTTTTTCATGGATTCATATCGAAAAACTGGGAATTCAAAACCATTTTTATTTTGAATTTGAACCAGTAAAATCGCACAAAAACCTTGCAATTCGCGCGCGCTCGTGCTAAAATACTTTGCGGGAGTGATCCTAAACAAAGGGAGGTGAAATGTATGGCTTATCAGATTTCTGATGACTGCATCTCTTGCGGCGTGTGCGCCAGCAACTGCCCGGTGGGCGCGATCAGCGAGGGTGACGGCAAGTATGTGATCGACGCGGATACCTGCATCGACTGCGGCGCTTGCGCGGAGAACTGCCCGGTGGGCGCTCCGGCTCAGGCCTAATCATTTAGAGCTTGCGGACGTATTCGGCTTGGCCGAGTGCGTCCTTTTTTTGATCTTTTCGAATCAATGGTTTTGATGTATAATAAACCCAAAGCGTAAAAAGGGAGGGAGCGCCGTGAAAAAGCCGAGGTTTTCCGTCGGGAGCATCGTGATGCTGCTGGTGACGGCTTTTGTCGTCGTCAGCATGGCGGCGTTCCTGATGCTCATCGCGGGGGACGACGTATATGAGCGGACGCGCGCGGTCTTCGGCGGCCTGGCCGAACGGGTGGAGAGCGTGACCGCCGAACCGACCGCCGCGCCGACGCATACGCCGCCGCCGGAGACGACCGACGCGCCGACGGCCAGCCCCGCGCCGACAGCCACGCCGGACAGGTCGCCCAAGCGCATCGCCATCGCCGCCGCAGGCACGATTTACGCGCCTAAAGCCGTTCGCGAGAGCGCGCAGGAGGGCATGGATCACTACGATTTTACGACGACGTTCGAAGGGCTTTCCGGCGCGCTGGCGGGCGCGGATCTTTCCATCGTGACGCTGGAAACCACGACTGCCGGGCGCGAGAAGGGCTATGGCAACTACAACACGTCGCCGCAGATTCTCGACGCGCTGCGCGCCGTCGGCGTGAATTTCGTGTCGCTGGCGACGGAACGGGCGCTGGATAAGGGCTATGACGGGCTGGATATCACCGCCAGCGAGCTGACCAGCCGCTCGATGGGCTACGCGGGCGTGTACCCGGACGGCGTGAACACGGGCGCGTCGATGATCAACGTCGGCGGGGTGCAGGTGGCCGTGCTGGCCTATACCTACGGCCTGAGTGACGAGGGGCGGGAGCGCACGAAGGGCGACAGCCGGGGCGTGGTCGCGCTGATGGAAAACGAGCGCGTGATGCAGGATATCGCGCAGGCGCGCGTGAACGGCGCGAACGTCGTCGTCGTTCTGCCGCACTGGGGCACGAAAAACCGCGCGCAGACGCCGGACACGGTGCACGCGATGGCGAAAAACATGGCGCAGGCCGGGGCGGATGTGATTCTCGGCACGCACCCGAACGTGGCGCAGGGCGTGGAGCGGATCAACACCGTCCGCAGCGACGGGCTGACGTATGAAACCGTCGTCTGCTATTCGCTGGGCTGCCTGCTCACCGACGCGCGGGACAGCGAAAACACCGCGGGCATGGCTGTTCGGCTGGAAATGGTCTATGATCCGGCTGCGCGCCGCGCGTCGCCGGGCGAGCTGACCGTCACGCCGCTGTATATCGCCAGACAGCGGGAGGATCGCGGCGTCGTTTACCGCGTCGTGAACGCGGAGGACGAACAGGCGCTGCAAAAACTGACGCTCAGCGAACAGGCCGCCGCCGCGCAGGCGGCGGAGCGCGTGAAAAATGCGACACAGGAGGAATGAAGTATGAATCGCAAAAGACTTTCGGATTATGGGATTCGCGTGGGCTGCATGCCGACGGGGCCGCTGGATAAGATCACCGATGTACCGGGCGTGACCGTCGGCCACGCGACCGTGCGCGACGCGCGCCACCATACCGGCGTGACCGTCATCATGCCCTGCGAGGAGAACATGTTCGCCCAAAAGCTGACCGCCGCGAGCTTTGTGCTCAACGGCTTCGGCAAGACGGCGGGGCTGGTGCAGGTGGACGAGCTGGGCACGCTGGAAACGCCGATTGCGCTGACCAACACGCTGAACGTCGGGCTGGTGCACGACGCGCTGGTGACGGTGATGGCCGAGCGCTGCGCGAAAGATCACGTGGCGATGCACTCCATCAACCCGGTGGTCGGCGAGTGCAACGACGCGCAGCTCAACGCGATTGTGGATAGGCCGATTCGCGAGGCGCATGTGCGCGAGGCCATCGCGAACGCCTGTAAGGATTTTGACGAGGGCGACGTCGGTGCGGGCGCGGGCACGGTCTGCCACGGACTCAAGGGCGGCATCGGTTCGGCTTCCCGGCAGATTGAAATTGCGGGCAAGACGTACATGCTCGGCGTGCTGGTGCAAAGCAATCACGGCTGTCTGGAAGAGCTGACGGTGTGTAACCGCCGTCTGGGCGAGGAGATCATCGCCAAGCGCAACGCGCGGCCTGCGCCCGAACCGAACGACCGCGGCTCGATCATGATGGTGACGGCGACGGATCTGCCCGTGTCGGATCGACAGCTTCGGCGGATCATCAAGCGCTGTTCGGTCGGTCTGGCGCGCTGCGGCTCGTATTTCGGCCACGGCAGCGGCGACGTAATGATCGGCTTCACGACGGCCAACCGTATGCCCGCGGGCGGCATGCACCGTGTGCTCACCCAGCAGGTGCTCACCGAGCATACGCTCGAGCTGGCCTTCCGCGCGATTGCGGAAGCGACGCAGGAGGCCGTGCTTAATTCGCTTTGCTGTGCCGACGCAGTGACGGCGGAGGATGGGCGCGTGTTTGAAAGCATATCTCAATATTTGTAAGAAGAACGTTGAGGGCACTGTCCTCAAACTCCCGCCAAGAACCTGAGGTTCTTGGATTTCCCTCCATAATCAAACCGGGGTTGTCGAATGACAACCCCGGTTGATGTTATGTTTCAATAGAGAAGTGGATGGAAGGGAGTCTGAGGGACAAGTCCCTCAGGCAGGTTTGGGCGGCAGCCCAACGTAACCCGTTCTTACTTCAGCGCTTCGCCCAGCGCGGCGCAGGCGGCCAGCGCCGCGTCGTCCGGCTCGTCCTGGCAGATGACGCTCTCGGCGCAGAGGGTGATGCCCGCCGCCGCGCAGTCGCTCTCCCAGGTGCGCATCCACTCGCCGCCGCCCCAGCCGTAGGAGCCGAACAGCGCGACCTTCTTGCCCGCCAGCGCCGGCTTCACGGCCTCGAACATCGGCTCGAACTCGGAATCTTCCAGCTGCTCGGCGCCCATAGACGGGCAGCCGAACGCAATCGCGGCATAGTTGGCGGCCTTGTCCGCGTCGAACTCGGCGGCGGTGAACAGATCGGCCTGAGCGGCAGCCGCGACGGCCTGCGCCATCGCCTCGGTGTGACCCGTTCCGCTCCAATACACAACAGCTACTTGACTCATTTGAAAATCTCCTTTCTATATCACGGGAGTTTCTCCCGGTCAGGCAAAGTTAAAGGGTTTCGTTTTCTGCTGTTTGTTTCCGCCGCTGGCGGCAACAGCTAAAAACCTCTTTGGAAACCTTCGGCTCTAAGCGCGAAAGAGAGGAAAACACCGAATTCACACGGCCACGGCCAGCTGATCCAGCGTCCTTCCGCAGGCGAACAGGCGCTTATAGACGCTGGTGCACTTGCGGAATTTATCAAACGCCTTTTGCGCGGCGCATGCGTCGGTGTAGCACTTCCAGCAGCCGCAGCACAGGCAGTTGCGCCCTTTGTTGGCGATAAAGGCGACCACATCGTCAATCGGATAGCCCAGAAACAGGCCGATTTCGTGCGGAAACGCGCCGCCCTGCGAAAGCCGCGCACAAAGCAGCTCGACCGCATCTTCGACATTCAGATACGGGTAGCCCTGTTCGGCGAGAAACGCGCTTTCCTTTTCGCCCGCAAGCATATGGCAGAGCTGGCAGGGGCGATAGAGGTAGCACAGCGCGCGCCCGTCGCCCACGTCAATCACGCGGATGGCCAGCCCTTTGGGCGCAAGCTCGCGGGCAAGCGCCTGCGCTTCGCGCATCGTATACGCCATATCCTCCGGCTTGACGCTGAACAAACTCCCGCACTTGAGGCTCGCCAGCGTGGGGGAGCAGTGATCAATCAGCATGGGCACGATGGACATGGGCGGCATCTCCTCCATTGTTGTTAGCTTATTCTAACCTAACTTCAAAAAAATATGCAGCTCAATCGGAGAAAATTTTAGTTAGATCGAGCTAACGATTAGCATTATACAGAAGCCGAGCCATCCTGTCAAGAGGAGAATTGACACATTCAAACAATTTGCGTATAATTAAAAAATCAAAAAAGCGCGCAAAGGAGGAGTTTTGCATGGAAAAACGACCGATTCTGGCGATTATGTATGATTTTGACCATACGCTTTCCCCGAGGGATATGCAGGAATACGGCTTCATTCCAGATTTGGGCATGGAGGCGGACGCGTTCTGGCAGAAGTGCTCTGAAACCATGAAGCGGAACCAGATGGATCAAATTCTGGCGTATATGTATATGATGCTGGAGGAAGCCAAGGGAAAGCTGATCGTCAACCGCAACATGCTGCGGGCGCTGGGCAAGGATGTGCAGATGTTCGACGGCGTGAGCGACTGGTTTGCGCGCGTGAACGAATATGCCGAAAGCCGGGGCTTGCAGCCCGAGCACTATATCATCTCTTCCGGCATCAAGGAGATCATCGAGGGCACGCCGATTGCGGGCGAGTTCAAGGAGATTTACGCCGCGTCGTTCTGCTACGACGAGCACGGCGTGGCCTGCTGGCCCGCGATGGCGGTCAACTACACCAGTAAAACGCAGTTTCTTTTCCGCGTCAACAAGGGCGTGCTGGATGTGACCGAGCACCGCGCGCTCAACGAATTCATGCCGGAGGAAAAGCGGCGCGTGCCGTTCTCCAACATGATCTATATCGGCGACGGGCTGACCGATGTGCCGAGCATGAAGCTGACCAAGCTCAACGGCGGCCACTCCATCGCGGTCTGGCAGGAGGATGAACGCGTCAGCAACGAAATGCTGCTCGAAGGGCGCGTGGATTTCGCCGTCAAGGCCGATTACAGCGCGGGGAGCGAGATGGAAAAGACGGTCTTCGCCGTCATCGACCAGATTGCCGCCAGCGCCAAAACCGCGCAGATGCATGTGGACGCATGCGACCGCGCGAAACGCGCACAGGAGGAAGTATGAAGAAAAGAAAGCTGCTCGTGCTGGATATTGACGGAACGCTGACCAACACGCAAAAGGATATTACGCCCAAAACGCTGGAAGCGATTCTGGAAATCGAGCGGATGGGCCACGCCGTCGCGCTGGCCTCGGGCAGGCCGACGGGCGGCATGCGCCGCTACATTGGCGAGCTGGAGCTGGCGAAATACGGCAATTACGCCATCAGCTACAACGGCGCCTGCGTCACCAACATGCAGACGAACGAAGTGGTCTACAAAAACGTGCTGCCGGATTACGTCGCGCCGTGGATACTGGATTACGCCCGCGAGCACGATCTGGGCATGTGCATTTACGACGGAAATACGGTCGTCTGCGGCACACGCACAGACCGATATCTCGAGCGGGAAGCTATGCTCAACGGCTTTCACCGCGTGACGGTGGAAAACTTCGACGATTACCGCGGCGTGGACATGTTCAAGGCGCTGTTGACCGCGCCGCCCGTTCGCGCGGCGGAGCATGAAAAGCGCCTTGCGCGCCGGTTTATCGGGCGGCTGAGCATCTATCGCAGCGAGCCGTTCTTCATCGAGGTCATGCCGCGCGGCGTGGATAAGGGCGCGGCGATTGCGGGCCTGATCGAGCGGCTGGGGCTGGAACGCGAGGACGTAATCGCCTGCGGCGACGGCCTCAACGATTTGGCCATGATCAAGTACGCCGGGCTGGGCGTGGCGATGGGCAACGCGCAGGAGCAAATTAAGGAAGCCGCCGACGTGGTGACCGGGACGAACGACGAGGACGGCCTTGTCAGCGTGATCGAGCGATACATCCTGAACGCCTGAGCGCCAGCAGGCTGAGCAGCAGCGTCAAGCCCTGCACCGCGCCGAGCGAGGCGACCGCGCCCCACAGGCCGATGATCGGCACGAGGAGCAGCACGGCCAGCACGCCGAGCAGGCTGGCGGCAAGCGAGATTTTCAGCGACGCGCCCTGTAAGCCGAGCGCGTTCATGATGCCGCCGCAGACGTGCGTTGCCGCGATAATCGGAATGAGCGCGCACGAGCCGCGAAGCAGCGGCAGAAGCGCCGCCTGACGGAAAAAGACGTTCGCAATCAGCGGCGCAAACAGCCATACGCCGGCCGCCGCCGCCGCGCCGACTCCGACGGAAGCGAGAATCATCCGCGTGGAGAGCGCGCAGAGCGGTTTTCCATCCGTCTGCCGCCGGGTCAGCTCGGGCGCGGCGGCCATGCTCAGGCTGCACGTGATGAACGAGGGCATGAACAGAATCGGCTTGAGCATGCCGTGAAACACGCCGAGGCTGGCCATCGCCTCTGCGGCGGAAAGGCCGAACAGCCGCAGCCGCGCCGGGATGAGCGTCGCGTTGACCGTCTGCATCAGCGAGGAAACGAGACGCATCCCCGTCAGTGGCAGGGCGAGCGCCAGCAGTTCGCGAAGAATCGGCTTTCGCGCGCCCGCGCCTTTGGCGAAAAGCACGAGCCGCGCGCCGAGCAGAAGCATCAGAATCAGCCCGGCGGTTTCGCCCGCCAGCGTCGCGATGGCCGGAATAGCCGCGCGGAAGAGCGTCGGCCAGCCGCGCAGGCCGTATACCAGCCGAACGCACAGCAGCGCGCGGACGATCTGTTCCAGCAGCTCGCCGACGGCGGGCGGAACGGGGCGGCCGATGCCGTAATAATACCCGTTCAGCACGCAGGACGCGCCGAGAATCGGGATGCACGGCAGGAAGCACAGCAGCGCGGGCAGGGTTTGAATATCGCCCAGCCACAGGCAGAGCGGCTCGCGGAAAAGAAACGCCAGCGCGGCAATCATCAGGCTGACGGGCAGCGCCAGCAGCAGCGCGCAGCGCACGACGCGCACCTGTTTTTCGCCTTCTGTTTTGGCGCACAGGCGCGAAACCGCGGCGGGCAGACCCGTGACAACCGGCGTGATGAGCAGCATCTGCGCGCTCTGCGCCAGCTCGACGAGGCCCATCGTCTGTGCGCCCAGCTCGCGGGAGAGCCACAGCCGCAGCAGAAAGCCGATGGAGCGCACCACGAAATGCGACGCGCTCAGAAAGAGCGTTTTTTGAACCAGCGTTTGACCGCGCACGACCATCACCCCGTGGAGCGTATGCGCGTGGGAGAAAGGGTATCACCCTTCCACCGTCTGCGGACGGTCCCCCTCCCCTTGCAAGGGGAGGTTGGGCGTTATCTTTTGAGACTTTGGCCAAAAGCCCCCGACCTCCCCTTTTAAGGGGAGGGGGACCGCGTGAGCGGTGGAAGGGTGGTAGCAAAAAGAAAAAGGAGCGACCGATGTTTACAAAGTGGGATCATCGTTTTATGGAAATGGCGCAGCTCGTTTCGACGTGGGCGAGCTGCTATCAGGAGGAGCGCAAAATTGGCGCGGTCATCGTCAAGGATAAGCGCGTGATGACCACCGGCTATAACGGCGCGCCCGCCGGGGTGAAAACCTGCGTGGAGCGCGGCGAGTGCCTGCGCAAAAAGCTCGGCATCCCTTCCGGCACGCGGCACGAGATGTGCTACGCGGTGCACGCGGAGCAGAACGCCATCATTCAGGCGGCCAAGCTGGGCGTGAACATCGACGGCTCGACGCTTTACTGCACCCATCAGCCGTGCATCCTCTGCGCGAAGATGATCGTCAACGCGGGCATCGTGCGCGTCGTCTATCACAGCGGCTACCCGGACGATTTCGCGCTGGATATCTTCAAAGAAGCCGGGGTTCAGGTCGAATGTTACGCCGAATCGGAGGGATGAAACCATGCCGCGTCTTTTTATCGTCGCCACGCCGATTGGCAACCTCTCCGACATCAGCGCCCGCGCGCTGCAAACGCTGCGTGACTGCGACCTGATTGCCGCCGAGGATACGCGCGTGACCCGCGCGCTGCTCAATCATTTTGAAATCGGCACACCCTGCGTGTCCAACCATCAGCATAACGAGGAAAACCGCGCCGCGCCGATCGTCGCGCGCATGCTGGAAGAGGATCTGGATGTGGCGCTCGTCACCGACGCGGGCACACCCTGCATCAGCGACCCCGGCAGTTTCCTGGCGAAGGAGGCCGCGGCGGCGGGCATCGAGGTGCTGGCCGTGCCCGGCCCGACGGCGATGGCCAGCGCGCTTTCCGTCAGCGGGTTCGATACGCGGGAATTCGCGTTCTACGGCTTTCTGCCGCGCCAGAAGCGGGAGCTTTCCGAAAAGCTGCTGACGATTGCGCGCACGGGCGTGCCGATTGCCGTCGCGCACGAGTCCCCGCACCGCGTGATTGATCTGGTCAGCGTGATCTGCGAAACCCTGCCGGGCTGCCGCGTCAGCGCGAGCTGCGACCTGACCAAGCTGCACGAAAAGACGATCCGCGGCACGGCGGAGGAGGTGCTGGCCATGCTGCGCGCCAACGAGAAGGCGGAGAAGGGCGAGTATTGCCTCGTGCTCGATCTGCACGACGTGCACGTGGAGGAGAAGAAACCCGCTTCCGACACGAGCCTCGAGGCGCGCCTCTTTGAGCAGCTGCTGGCGGGCAAGGACATGCGCGAGGCCGGGGACGCTTTGATGGAGCAGGGCGAGAAGCGCAACGACGTTTATCGCGCGCGCACCGCCGTGCAGAAATTTCTGGAAGAACTTTGGGAGGATGATGACGGTGAATAACGAAACGTTGGAACTTCTCTACAATCGAAAGAGCGTCCGCGCTTACGAAAAGCGCCTGATCCCCAAAGAAGATGTGCAGGCGATTCTGCGCGCCGCGATTGAAGCGCCGACCGCCGGCAACATGACGCTCTGGAGCGCCATCCGCGTGACGGACGAGGCGAAGAAGAAGCGCCTTTCCGAAACCTGCGACAATCAGCCGTTTATCGCGACTGCGCCGCTGGTGCTGGTGTTCTGCGCGGATTACAAGCGCTGGTATGATCTGTTTGCGTCGTATGATCTGGGCGAGCCGCTGCGCCGCCCGGGCGAAGGCGACATGATGCTGGCGATGGTGGACGCGGTGATCGCGGCGCACGCCACGGTTGTCGCGGCGGATGCGCTGGGCTACGGTTCGTGCTACATCGGCGATATCATCGAGCGCTGCGAGCAGCAGCGGGAAATCCTCGGCCTGCCCGCGCACGTCATGCCGGTGTGCATGGTGGTTTACGGCATCCCGACGGAATTCCAGAAGGAGCGCACGAAACCCGCGCGCTTCGAGGTGGAGGATATCGTCTCCGAAAACGAGTATCAGCCGCGCGGCCCGGAAGAAATGAAGCGCATGCTCGCCGCCCGGCAGGATAAGCACGGGGAAGAACTGGATAAGTGGATCATCGCGCGCTGCAAGCGCAAGTGGAACTGCGAATTCTCCGAGGAGATGACCCGCTCCGCCGCAAAGATGATTGAAATGTGGCGGGAAGGAAAATAAGAAAACGGCCCCGCGCCTTGACGCAGAGCTGGTTTTAAGCGATGATGCGAATAGACGAGGAGCCGTGTCGAATCGGTTCTCCCGCTTAATCTGAGAAAGAAAAAGCTAAATAGGGGCTGTCAAGCTAACAAACCTGATATTTCAAGGAAAACTAAGTATTTTTGCCCGATGGTTTCCAAAGGGCGATGCGGCAAAAGCCGCCGTAAACGCTCGGAAAGCCCTTTGGTGGGGCGATGGGGCAAAGCCCCATATCCTAGAAATGCGTAGATGATTGTATCTTGAAATGCTCGGTTTAAGCTTGACAGCCCCTCCGCTTTTACTTACGGTTTATATTGTACACTGAGATGAACAGGTTCAACGCCTAAAGATCACGATGACCATCAATCGCTCATGCGATCACCTTCCGCACTTTTGTAGAGCCACGGGAGACACCACCGGCAGCACTCGTCTGCCTGCGAAACGGTTATAGCACAGGTTTTTTATTTTGACAATCGGCTTTCGGGCTGTTTCTGTCCTTAATCCCGTCGTTCATCTTTCTGACATTTCTTTTCCACATGAAATACTGAACCAGCCAGGTCAAGACGAAGATGGCTGCAAATATACCCACATAAGACAGAATCCCGCCGACCGAATGGGGCATCCATCCTGCGAAATAGGCGATTGGAAACATCAGGGCACAGGCGATGGCGAAGTAAATGCCGGTTTGCCTGGCCAGACTCCATGAATCCATTTCCCAGATCACAGACGCCGCGCCAAAACCGGCGCCCATCGTGGCGCACAGAACGGTCTGCAAAATAACCGCGTTCAGCTCGTTTCCCATCGCGTCGATCAACTCGGGCGTGACCGGGTAAAAGGAGCCGTCCCCATAGCAGACGGAAATGATGAGCGTAATCACAAATCCAATGGCGATGCCTACGGGCGCGCCGAATAATCCGCGCATGACCAGTTTCTTTTTCATTTCTATCACCCTCATATGCCCAATATTTGTTTGATTTTGGCGACAGAGCGCCGGGAAACATAAGCGACCGTACCGTTTGAAAGCGTGATGCAAATGGTGCCTGAAAAGCTCAGGTCAAAGCTTCTGACTTTCTTTAAGTTGATAATGTCCGAGTTTGAAATTCGAACAAACTCCCTGCTGTCGAGCCGCTGTTCCACTTCGTACAGCCGCAAACGAAGAACATATTCGCCGTCTGCGGTTTCAGCCAACACTTTACCCGACGCAGAAAAGATGCGGTAAATTTCGGAGGGTTCCAGCAGCTTGACCGTGTCTTCCTGAAAACCGGCAACGACTTGTGGCTGTTCGTCCGACAGCCTTTTGACGATGGCATGAACTTCATCGGTCATTTTATCCGTTACGATAATGATCTTCGGCTCTGTATATTTTTCGTCTATCCTGACTTCGATTTGCATGGGGTCGCCTCCTCTTTGATACGGTTATAGTATAAGGAAATCGCGAACCGATTTCCACTGTTTCTCGACAGATGGTCGTTTTGAGGCCACAGACGGTTGATTTTTCGTTTTGACAATCGGGGGCAACAAAAAAACGAACTCCAGCATGGCGCTGAGGTTCGTTTTCTTTGATTCGCTGATTCTCTGTTTTACGCGTTCTTCCAGCTCTCGGCCAGATCGGTCTTCTCCCACGGCATATCCTTGGCATTCTCGCCAAAGTGACCGTAGCAGGAAACCTTGCTGAACCTCGGGCTGCGCAGGTCAAAGCGCTTGATGATCGCGGCCGGGCGCATATCCACGGTGGAGACGAGCGCCTGAATCTTTTCGCGGTCAACCTTCTCCGTGCCGAAGGTATCGACCAGCACGGAAACCGGCTGCGCCACGCCGATGGCGTAGGAGAGCTGCACCTCGCAGCGGTCGGCCAGGCCGGCGGCCACGACGTTCTTGGCGATGTAGCGCGCCATGTAGGCCGCGCTGCGGTCAACCTTGCTGGAATCCTTGCCGGAGAAAGCGCCGCCGCCGTGATGCGCATAGCCGCCGTAGGTATCGACGATCAGCTTGCGCCCGGTCAGGCCGCTGTCGCCCGCAGGGCCGCCGATGAGGAAGCGGCCGGTCGGGTTGACGTAAATGTGCGTGTTCTTATCGAGCATATCGGCGGGCAGCGCGCGGGAGATCACCTCGTCGATGATCGCGGTGCGCAGCTCGTTCTCGCTGATGGCTTCGGTGTGCTGGGTGGAGACGACGACGGTGTCGATGCGAACCGGCTTGCCCGCCTCGTCGTATTCCACGGAAACCTGCGCCTTGCCGTCCGGCAGGATGTCCGGCAGGATGTGCATTTCGCGCACATAGGCCAGACGCTTGGTCAGCGCGTGCGCCAGCTCGATCGGCAGGGGCATGAGGCTCTCGGTCTCGCGGCAGGCATAACCGAACATCATGCCCTGATCGCCCGCGCCCGCGTCCTCTTCGATTTCGCGGGAAACGCCCATGTTGATATCCGGGCTCTGCTCGTGCAGATCGACGGTGATCTTGCAGGTGTCCGCGTCGAAGCCGTGGCCCGGCTCGGTGTAGCCGATCTTGCGAATGGTGTCGCGGGCAATCTGCTGGTAATTCACCTTCGCGGTGGTGGTGATTTCGCCGAAGATGTGCACCGCGTCGGTGATGGCGGTGACTTCGCAAGCGACGTGGCTCATCGAGTCCTGCTCGAGCAGCGCGTCGAGAATCGCGTCGGCAATCTGGTCGCAGACCTTATCGGGATGACCCTTGGTAACGCTCTCGGAAGTAAACAGCGTATGCATCTTTAGTCCTTCTTTCCGCAGCCCGCGCCGCAGGTCGAGCAGTCATGGCTGCAAGCCCAAAGGCGCTCAGCCGTTGCCTGCCAGTTCTTGGCATATTCGTCGCACTTGGCGCACAGGTGATCCGCCGTTTCCGGGGACTGCGGGTCGGTGGAGTGCGCGCCGGTCTTCTCGACCATCTCGCGCAGCATCTGCGGGTTCTCCAGCATCGGGCAGGGGCGCAGATGGTTGTCGTTGAACGGCTGGCCGTCGTGATAGGCCAT
>CAKTXH010000076.1 GCA_934630975.1 uncultured Clostridia bacterium
CTGGTCATGTTGACCGAGCCGATGATCACGCCGATGATGATGCAGCTGATGCCCACGCCGATGGCGCTGCGGCTGCCCTCCACCGTCGCCTGCACGATGGTTTTCAGATCCATGCGCGTCTCCTTACGGAGCCACGACACGGGGATGGTGACAAAAATCGCGACAATCGCGGCGAACAGCGGCGTGTAGCCGGTAAACATCAGCGCCAGCAGAACGACCAGCGGGATGAGCAGGTGGCCGCGCTCTTTGAGCACCTCGCCCGCCTTCGGGATATTTTCCTTGGAGAGGCCTGAAAGGCCGAGACGCTTGGCCTCCAGATGCACCGAGTAGAGCAGGGAGAGGTAATACAGGAACGCCGGAATCGCCGCCGCCAGCATCACCTTGGTGTAGCTGACGCACATGAATTCTGCCATGACGAAGCCGACCGCGCCCATGATCGGCGGGGTGAACTGGCCGCCGGTGGAAGCGACCGCCTCAACCGCCGCGGCAAAATCCTTCTTATAGCCCGTCTTTTTCATCAGCGGGATGGTGATCGTGCCGGTCGTCGCCACGTTGGCGATGGCCGAGCCGTTGATCATGCCCATCAGCGCGGAAGCGATAACCGCTACCTTCGCCGGACCGCCGGGCGTCTGGCCCACCAGCGTCAGCGCGATATCGTTGATGAACTGGGAAAACCCGCTGTATTTGAGGAACGCGCCGAAGAGCACGAACACGAAGATATACGTCGCGGAAACGCCCGCGCCCGTGCCGAGAATTCCGTTGGTATCCCACACCAGCGCCTTGATCACGCGCTTGAGCGTAAAGGCGCTCGTGCCGAACGTGCCGGGGATGTATCTGCCCCAGACCGCGAAATACGACAGGAAGATCAACGCGATGATGGCAAGGTTGCCGCTTGCGCGCCGCGCCGCTTCAAACGCGACGATCAGACAGACCACGCCGACCCACACGTCCGTCGTATTCAGCCGCCCCGTTCGGGCAATCGCGTCGTATCGCAGAAACAAATAGCCGTAGCTGAGAATCGCCGCGGCAATCAGCGCGATATCCCAAACTGGCATGAGCTTGCGGCGGCGGCGCTCCTTCTTGAACGTCGGGTACAGCGTAAACGCCAGCGGCAGCAGGAACATGATATGCGCCGTGCGCAGCTTGACCGCGCCGAGCGTGCCGAACATGTTCGCCCAGACCTGGAACACCGCCCAGATGAGCAGCACCGCCGTGAGCACCTTTTCCATCGGGCCGATATACACGCGCAAACGGCTGTCCGCGTCCTTTTCTTCGACCAGCTTCTGCGCTTTATCGTCCAGCTCGGTCTGCGAGACGGTCTTTTCTTCCATATGTTTTCCTCCGATGTGCGGGCCTTCATTGACCGCATCAAATTCGGGTATCAGTGTATCACGTTTTGCAACATTTTGTCAACATGCATGTGGAGTTCTTTTCGATCGTTCAAAAAAACCGCTCTTCCCCGGCTTGGGAAAAGCGGCTCAATCAAGATTCTAAAGTTTTGGATGGCGGCTTAACGCGTCTCAACCAGCGCCGTATCGCCCAGCAGCGTCACGTTCACGCCGAACTGCGCCAGCATGGCTGCGTTCAGATACGCTTCGCCCGCGTAGGCATACACGCATTGGCTATCATCGGAAAGCAGAATCACGCCGTCGGCAATCGCCAGCGCATTTTCGCATAGACCGTCGCTTCCGTCGGTCATCACGGCAATCTGCGCGCCGGTTTCCTGCTGCACCAGCTGCCAGCCGCCGTTTTCGTCGTAGGCGCAGTCATAGCCCAGCCGCTCCATCACCCCGCAGAGCGGGTAAAGCGTCTCCCCCGCCTCGGTCTGCCCGATCATCAGCCGCGCGTTCTGCCCGTCGATGCTGAAATCCATCTCCCGCATGGCAAACGGCGCGTGCGCCGCGTCCGGCGTGGCCGTCGGCACAGGCGTAGGCACGGGCGTCGGCGTGGGAATCGGCGTCGGGGTCGGGGTGGGCGTGGGGCTGGGCGTCGGCGTAGGCAGGGCAATCACGTCCTCGCTAAAGAGCGCCGCAATCGTCTGCGGGCCGACCTTGCCGTCGATCTTTTCCAGCTTATGCGCCCGCTGGAACGCGCGCACGGCCTTTTGGGTTTGCAGGCCGAATTTGCCGTCCACGTCCCCGGTCAGGTAGCCCAAATCATAGAGCCGCTGCTGCACAAGTCGAACGTCGTCGCCCTCCAGCCCGCGCATCAGAATCCGCTCGCCGAGGCGCACGGCTTCCATCTCCTGCGCCGTTACGACCGGCGGCGTCCAAACGGCCTCGTCCGTCGTGGCCTCCGCCTGCGCACAGACAGGCAGGGCAAGCGCTGCCAGCAATACAAAAGCGGCTAATCGTTTTCCTGTCATTTTTCCCTCCGTCTGAGAAGTTTCTCACACAAAGAAACGATCCATCATGCCTTTTTCATGCATGTGGAAGCCGTTGATGCCCATTTTCATGGCGGCCTCCACGTTAGGCAGGGTGTCGTCGATAAACAGCGTATGCGCCGGATCAAGGCTGCAGTCCGCAATCAGCTTTTCATAAATCGCCTTTTCCGGCTTTGCCAGATGGCAGGCGTAGGAGATCACGCCGCCGTCAAACAAATCGCCGAAACGATCCGCGAATTTTTCGCGCATGCGCAGATAGCCCTCGCGCGGGTAGTTGCTCAGCAGATAGAGCCGCTTGCCCGCCCGGCGGCAGCGCTGCGCCGCGCGGAAGCCCTCGTCAATCGGCGTTTTCAGCTCGATCCAGCCGGTAAGCGCGCGCATGTATTCCGCCTCGTCCCCGCCGAACCGCTCGGCCAGCTTGTGCGCCGCATCGGCGTATTCCATCGTCCCGCGGTCGAAATTCTCCCAATACGGCCCATGATAAACGCGTGCGAGCATGTCCTGCTGCTTCTGCGCGTCGCCGGGGAAAAGCTGCTCCAGAAAATCCTTCGGCGCGTACCGAATCAAAATGTTGCCGATGTCAAAAACCACCGCGTCCACGCGATGCCACGGCATCGTTTCATATTCAAGGTCGAATCGAATCCCGTTTTCCATGTGCTTGCTCCTTTCGTGCTGTCACTGGCGCACCGCCATATTGACGGTCTCCCGCAGGCTGGCCTTGCTCTCCCCGTCGCGCTGCCGCCGGGCGATGACGACCAGCCGGTTTTCCTCCAGACAGGTGGAGAGCGTCAGCAGCGCGTCGGAGGGCTTCACATCCATCGGGATGGCGTACATCGAAGCCAGCTCCGCGCGGCGGATGTAGCTGGCAAATTCCGCGTCGCTGGAAAACCGGGGATGCGCGAAGTAATCCAGAAAGTCGTCGCTGCTCGTATCCAGCGAAACGTTCACCACCGCGAAGATGACGTATCGCTCCTGATGCCAGAGTGTGCTGAAATCGACGAACGGATGCGCCTTCAGGTAGTCGATGCTCTTTTCGTACTGCGCCAGCCGGCCGAACATCGTGCCATCCTTCATATTGTGGCCGTGCAGCAGCAGGTTCTGCGTCCGCTCGGTCATCGGGTGGTTTTCATCCAGAAAGATCGTGCCCGCCGTCGATTTGTTTTTGTTGAAGTCGTGGGTCAGGTAATAGCTGTTGTCGCGGTAAACCACGGGCAGGTCGAGCACGTCGTCAATCGTCAGCCATGCGACCAGATCCGTGTTCTGCGCGTGCAGCGTCTCCATCTGCGCAAGCGGCGTGCCGCCCATGCGCTGGTACTGCGTGGTTTTGACGATATCCGGCGCAGTCGTGGCCGACTGCCGCCGTTCCGCCTCGGGGTTTTCCGTCGGTACGGGCGTTTCAACCGCCGCGGGTAGCGCCGTCTGCGCCTCTATCGGCGTTTCCTGCGCGTAGACTGCAACTGTCTCGCCGTGCAGCGCGGAAAGCTGCTTTTCCAGCCGCCTCGTCTGCACATAGCGCGCCCCGAAGCCGACCAGCTTCACCGCGCTCCACAGCGCCGCGCAGGCCAAAACCAGCGTCGCCGCGCGCCGCAGGCTCAGGCGGGGCAGGCGGCTTTTCTTTTTCCGCCGCTTCCGCCATCTCTGCCCGCCGACGGAAAAACCGCCGAGCTGCTGCGGCTCGCGCGGCGGCTGCGGCCTTCTGCGGCGTTTATGCTCCCCCACGGTGAGCGCCCCCTTTGCCTATCGTTTCTTTCGGGCCGTCAAGCAAAAGCAGCCTCCCCGACGAGGCCGAGGAGGCTGCGCGTTATGCTTAGTTTGCCACGACGAGGCGCGTTTGTCAATCCTTCTTCTCCACCTTGCGCAGCACGACCGCCGTGCGCGCGGGCAGGTAGATCACAAAGCCGTCGCCCATCTGCGGGTCGTGCGCCCAGGTGTGATAGATCACGGATTTGTCGATGTTCTCGTACCCGCCGAATACCTTGTCGTCCGTGGAGAGCACGACCTGATAGTCGCCGTTCTCCGGCACAGGCACGAACAGCCCCGTTTGCGAACGCGTCGGGTGGAAGTTGAAGACGAAGACGCAGCCTTTTTTCTCAAAGGCGAGAATCTGGTCGTCCTCGTGCTGGCGCAGGCAGATCGGCATGCCGCCCTCCAGCACGTCGTATTTCTTGATCAGCGAAACCATCGCCTTATCGAAGTTGCCCAGCAGCTCGTAACGCAGGTAGCCGTTTTCCGCGAGGCTCCACTGTCTGCGCGCGTGGGCGAAGCTCCAGCCGTTGCCTTCGCGCGGGAAATCGATCCACTCCGGGTGGCCGAACTCGTTGCCCATGAAGTTGAGGTAACCTTCGCCGCCTGCCGCGATGGTGACAAGCCGGATCATCTTGTGCAGGGCGACGGCGCGCTCGACGACCATGTTCTCGTAGCCGCGGTTCATGCCCCAATACATCTCTTTATCCGCCAGGCGGAACATCAGCGTCTTGTCGCCGACGAGCGCCTGATCGTGGCTCTCGCAGTAGGCGATGTTCTTTTCGCCGGGTCGGCGGGAAATCAGCTCGTAGTACAGGCGGCCGATGTTCCACTGGCCGTCCTGCTTTTCCTTGATGGTCTTGATGAAGTAATCCGGCAGACCCATGCTCAGCCGGTAATCAAACCCGATGCCGCCGTCCTTGACCGGCAGGCACATGCCCGGCATGCCGCTCATCTCCTCCGCCACGCAGAGCGCGCCGCGCTTAAACTCGTGCGTCAGCTCCGCCGCCAGCTGCAAGTAGGCGACGGCCTGCACGTCCGTGTTCATGGAGAAATACTGCCGGTAATCGGTAAACGCGCTGCCCAGCCCGTGATCCAGGTAGATCATGCTGGTCACGCCGTCAAAGCGGAAGCCGTCGAAATGGTATTCTTCCAGCCAGAAGCGCACGTTGGAAAGCAGGAAGTGCACCACGCCGTTTTTGCCGTAGTCAAACACCTTGCTGCCCCAGGCCGGGTGATCGCCCGCGCCGCCGGCCTTGAAGAACTGGTCGTCCCGCCCGTCAAAGCCGTTGATGCCCTCGGCGGTATTCTTGACCGCATGGGAATGAACCAGATCGAGCAGCACGCTCAGCCCCATCGCGTGCGCCTCGTTGATGAGCGCCTTGAGGTCGTCCGGCGTACCGTACCACGAGGAGGCCGCGAAGAAATTGCTGACCTGATAGCCGAAGGAAGCATAGTACGGATGTTCCATAATGGCCATCAGCTGCACGGTGTTGTAGCCGTCTTTCTTGATGCGGGGCAGAATGTCGCGCATGAACTCGAGGTACGTGCCCACGCGCTCTTCCTCCGTCGCCATGCCGATATGCGCTTCGTAAATCAGCGGCGGCACGTTGCGCTTCGGGCGGAATTTTTCATCCGTCCATTCGAATTCCTTGCGCGGGTTCCAGATGGCGGCGCTGAAGCTATGCGTCTTTTCATCCTGCACAACGTAGGTCGCGTACAGCGGGATGCGGTCTTCCGTGCCGCGCGCGCTGGTGACGACGACCTTCACCTTGCTGCGATGCTTGAGGGTGCGCACGCCGGGGATCACGATCTCCCAATTGCCGTTGCCCACCGCCTTCATCGGGTGGCTGGTGCGGTTCCAGTTGTTGAAATCGCCGATCAGGTGCATGGCCGTCGCACCGGGCGCCCACTCGCGGTAAACCCAGCCGCCCTTGACCTTGTGAAAGCCGTAATACAGATGGCCGCTGGCGAACTCCGTCAGCGTCTGCCCGGGCGCGAGCATCTCCTTCTTGCGCTGCTTAAAATGGCGGACGCGCTCGTTCAAATCGCCTTCAAATGCGGAAAGATTGGGGTCATCCTCTATGATTTTAAGCTTGCGGACTTGCTTCTTTGCGGTATCGCTCATCAAAAAAGCTCCTCTCCGTTTTTCTTTTTTCTTCGATTGTACCCCATTTTCCCATCAATTTCAACACTTTTGAAGCAATCAATCTGAGCATTTTTTCAGAAAAGTCAATCGCTTCCCCGTTTTCTTCTGTTGACGCGGGGCGCGCGCGGCGTTAAACTATATGTAGGTTTTTTCCCTTGGAAGGGCTTCTTTGAGAATTTTGATATCGGAGGATATTTTTATGCTGACTCGCACCTTTTTTGCCCGCGCGCCGCTTGCGCCGGGCCGTTTCGCCCCGCTGCCCGTCGGCGCGGTTTCCGCGCAGGGCGCGATGCGCGACCGTCTGCTGGCTCTGCGCGGCGGGCTGCTCTCCCGCTGCGCGTCCGTCTTTCCCGAAGCCGGAGAGCAGAGCGCGTGGTTCGGCGGCCCGCTGGGCGGCGGCATGCACGCGCCCGAACTGCTGGAAGCCATGCTGCTGACCAGCGCGCAGCTCGGCGACGAGGAACTGCGCCGCGAAGCGCTGCGCCTGTGCGGCCGCGTGGTCGAGCATCAGCGCGAAGACGGTTCGTTCGGCGCGCCGGGCGAGACTTTCGCCGCGCGCGGGCGCATGCTGCGCGCACTCTGCGCCGCCTACTCGATGAGCGGCGACAAGCAGCTTCTCACCTTCATGCTGCGCTACATGAAATATCTGCACGATACCCTGCGTGTGCGCTCCCTCTCCGCGGAGGACGCGATGCACACCGCCGACACGCTGGAAGCGGGCGTTCTGCTCTACAACATCACCGGGCAGAAGGCGATCCTCTCCGTGCTGATGATGCTCGTCAGCCAGGGCGCGGATTACACCTCGCTGTTCCATGCGTTCCCATACCGCACGCCGATCTCCCGCTCCTTCACCGAGCAGGAGCTGCTCGACGCGCTGGCGCACGAGGATGAATCCGGCTATACCCATCACCTGATGCGCAGCGCCTCCGGCGCGAACCTGTGCGAGGGTCTGCGCGCCAGCGCGCTGTGCGGCGTGCTGACCGGCTCGGGCAAGCATCTTTCCGCGCCGGAAGCGGGCCTTGCGCGGCTCAATAAGGCGCATGGCGCGGCGGGCGGCGGCGTGACGGCCGATCCCCTGCTGGGCGGCACGCACCCCAGCCGCGGCGTTTCCGCCGTCAGCGCGTGCGAACTGGCCGCGTCGCTGGAAACGCTGCTCGCCTGCCCGGGCGGCGAATTCGGCGCGGATCAGCTCGAAACCCTGATGTACAACACCATCGACGCGGCGTTTGCCCCGGACGGGCGCGGCGTTCAGCCGGTGCAGCAGGCCAATCAGGCGATGCTCTCCCGCGCGGCGCGTTTCCCGCTGAGCGGCGAAGACGCGGGCCTTTTCAGCCTTGAGGATGGCGACGCGCTCTGCGCGCTGCTGAGCGCGTGGCCGCGCTTTGTGCAGAGCCAGTGGATGGTTTCCCGCGACGACGGCCTCTGCGCGATGGGTTACGCGCCGTGCTCGGTGCGCTACCGTCTCTCCGGCGCGGCCGTCCGCGTGGATGTGGAAAGCGATTACCCCGACAGCGGCAGCGTCCGTATCACGGTGCACACCGACGCGAAGGCCGCGTTCCCGATTCACCTGCGCATCCCCGAGTGGGCCAACGGCGCGGCCGTCGCCGTGGACGGCGATATTCTCCCCGCGCAGGCGGGCGGCTTCGTCACCCTCAACCGCGATTGGCAGGATGGCGACGAGCTGCTGCTGACCCTGCCGATGGCCGTCCGCAAACTCCCGGCGTTCCATCAGGCGGTGAGCGTCGCCCGCGGCCCGGTTCGCTTCGCCTATGCGCCCAAGACCGTCGCGCATGACGACGTGCTCAGCGCGGGCATGGATTTCGCCGTCGCTCTCGTCGGCGAGGAGGAGATCCGCGTGATCGAGCGCATGGACGGCTCCGTCGCGCTTTCCGCCCGCGTCGCGCCGCTGCCGCGCTGGGGCATGCGCGCCGCCAGCTGCGACCAGCCGCCCATCGTCCTGAGCGACGCGGACGTCGCCCGCGCCTTTGACGCGGAACTTGTGCCGTATGCCGAAGCGATGATCCGCCTTGCCGTGCTGCCGGTGCTGTAAATGGGAAACGTTCGAGACTTCGTCTCGAGCTCTGGCAGGAACCTGATGTTCCTGCACCTCTCGCCTTAAAATTCAGATATTTATTGATGTAACTTCACATTTACGCCATACCTTTTCATTAAAATAGAAGGATGGAAGGTGCAGGGAACTCAGTTCCCTGCCGGGGCTTGGGGCAGCGCCCCAAACGTCCCCACTTTATCGCTGAGGTGATCGCCATGAGCAAAACGACGCGTATTTTGATTTGCGACGATGACCCGATTGTGCATCAGTCGCTTTCCCTTTATCTGGATAACGAGGATTTTCTGCATGATTCCGCCTACGACGGCAAGCAGGCGCTCGAAATGATCAAAAAGGAGCATTACGACCTGATGCTGCTGGATCAGATGATGCCCGGCATGACCGGCATGGAGGTCTGTCAGGCCGTCCGCAAAGACAGCCAGCTCCCCATCATCATGCTGACCGCGCGCGGCGAGGAAATCGACCGCATTTTGGGGCTGGAAATGGGCGCGGACGATTACATCGTCAAGCCGTTCAGCCCGCGCGAGGTCGTCTCCCGCATCAAGGCCGTGCTGCGCCGCACTTCCGCCGCGCCGGACGCGGCGCAGGAGGAAAAGCTGACCACGCTGACCTTCGGCTCGCTGGAAATTCAGCCCGAGCGTTACAGCGTCAAGCTCGCCGGGCAGAGCATCGCCTGCACACCGCGCGAGGTGGAGCTGCTCTACCTGCTGGCCAGCCATCCGGGCCGCGTGTTCGACCGCGAACAGATTCTTTCCCGCATCTGGGGCTATGATTTCTTCGGCGACACGCGCACGGTCGATACCCACATCAAGCGCCTGCGCCAAAAACTCGCCTGCGACGAGATGGGCCAGAAGTGGGATATCATCACCGTCTACGGCGTAGGCTATAAGTTCGAGGCCGAAGCATGAAACAGCCTGCGCTGAAGCGGCACAGCGCCTCTTTCCGCCGCGTGCTGGCGCTGGTTTACGGCGCGGTGCTGCTCTTCGCGCTGCTGATTACGGGTATTTACACCGTTGTCGCGCCGCAGATTTTCGCCAGCAATAAAATCAGCGACCTGATCCCCAAAGGGCAGATCATCGCCGGGTATATCGAAAGCACCCTGCGCGGCGAGCTTTCCTCCACGTATCTCGTGCCGCTCATCGGCCGCAGCACCTCCCAGTGGGAGGCGACGGTTTGGGTGGTGGACGCGAGCGGCGATACGCTCATCCGCACCCAGCAGATCGAGGGGCGGCGCGTCGGCCGCCTGCCCGCCAAGCTCAGCGAATCCATGCTGCCGCAGGTGCTCTCCGGCGAGATCGCCACGCATATAGGCAGCATGGAGGATCTGACCGTTTCCGACAGCGCGGGCCAGCGTAAATCCATCCAGTCCAGCGGCGTGATGAACGATTTGACCGAGGACAGCGGCAAAACGCCAGAGGCCGATTCCACCGAAGAGGTGATGAACGGCAAATCGGTCGTCGTCGCCATCCCGATCACGTTTATGGATGAAGTCATCGGCGCGGTGTTCATGGCGCAGTCCATGACCGAGATCATGGGCGGCATGCAAGCGCTCACCAACACGCTGACGCTCTCGCTGCTGCTGGTCGCGCTGCTGATGCTCCCGGTCGTCCTGTTCTTCGCCTCCCGCATGGTGCGGCCGATTACGCGCATGCGCGGCGTGGCCCTGACGATGGCCGGCGGCGATCTGTCCGTCCGCGCGGAGGATACCTCCAACGATGAGTACGGCGAGCTGGGGCGCGCGCTCAACTACCTTTCCAGCGAGCTGGGCAGCACCATCTCTTCGCTGCAAATGGAGCGCAACCGCCTGCAAAGCCTGATCAACGGCCTTTCCGAAGGCATTATCGCCGTGGACGCAAAGGGCGCGACCACGCTCATCAACCCCGCCGTTTACGGCCTGCTGAATCTGGATTCAAGCGCCGGCAACGTGCGCGCCGCCGCGCCGGATGTGTTCGCCATGTTCGACGAAGCGCTTTCCTCCGGTCATGCCGTTAAAAAGACGGTTTGGCAGGGCGATATCGCGCTGCATATCTCCGTTTCGCCGCTGCTGCTGCAAAGCGGCGAGGTAACCGGCTGCGTCGGCATCGTTTCCGACGTGACCAGTGCCGAACGGCTGGAACAGACCCGCCGCGATTACGTGGCCAACGTCTCCCACGAACTGCGCACACCGCTGACCGCCATGCGCGCGCTGATTGAGCCGCTGCGCGACGGGCTGGTCAAAACCGAGGAACAGCGCCAGCAGATTTACGACGTCGTGCTGCGCGAAACCATGCGCCTGTCGCGGCTGGTCAACGACATGCTCGAGCTTTCCCGCCTGCAAAGCGGCACGGCTTCGCTCTCCCGCAGCGTCTTCGCCCCGCTCCCGCTGTTTAACCTCATTCATGAAACCTATTCCGCCTACGCCGAGGATTATCAGCAGACCTTCGTTTATGACGTGCCGGAAAGCCTGCCGAACGTCGTCGGCAACCCGGATCGCACCCAGCAGGTGCTCATCGCGCTGCTGGATAACGCGTTCAAGTATACGCCGGAGGGCGGCACCGTCACCCTCAGCGCCTGCACGGAGGGCGATATCGTCCGCGTCCGCGTGAGCGATACGGGCGTGGGCATCCCCGCGGAGGATCTGCCGCACGTGTTCGACCGCTTCTATAAGGTCGATAAATCCCACCACAGCAAGGGCACCGGCCTCGGCCTCGCCATCGCTTACGAAATCATGAAGCACCTTGGCGAAGAAATGAGCGTCACCAGCGAACCCGGCAAGGGAAGCTGCTTCACCTTTACGCTGCATCTGGCGCAGGAACTTCCTTCGCCGGACGCAGAGTCGAAAGGAAGCGCATCATGAACACAGCATCTACAACCATCGTCGAGGTCGTCGCAGCCAAAATCTGCCGCGGAAACGCCTTCCTCCTCTGCCAGCGCGCCGAGAACCAATCCCGCGCCCTCATGTGGGAATTCGTCGGCGGCAAGGTTGAGCCGGGCGAAACCAAAGAGCAGGCTCTTATCCGCGAGTGCCGCGAAGAATTGGGCGTTTCGCTGATTGTTCACGAACCGCTGATCGACATTTCACACGTCTACCCAGATATCACCATTCACCTGACGCTTTTCCGCGCCGAAACCGCCGATGAGCCGCAGAAACTCGAACATAACGCGATCCGCTGGGTTACGGAAGAGCAGCTTCCCGAATATACGCTTTGCCCGGCGGATGCGGAAATGGTCGCTTTGCTGCCAAAAACAACCCAAGCCTAAAAGAGGGGATGCGCCCGCATGAAGCCGCATCCCCTCTTTTTTAGCCAATCTGTCCGACCATCTTCTATTCTCGGTACGCCGCGCATACCATGCCGCCTCTTCATTTCCGTATACAGCCGTCGTATCAATCAACCTTTTCTTTTTTCGTCGAGCATGGTATACTTCAAATACCCTTTTGGAATGGAGCGATCGGCATGAAACGGAACTCTTTTCTATTGATTGATCTGATTCTTTTTTGTATACTCCTTGTTCTGCTTTTAATTCAGTTATCCAATTCTCTCCACTCCGAAGCGCTGACATGCGAATCTGTCTTTTCAACACGCCTCATGAACAGTATCGAAACCGACGCTTTTCTGCAATCCATCCAACTCAAGAAAGTAACTGATCGTATCCCTCACAGTGGAATCGAATGTTTTGATGCAGATAAAAACCATATTCTTCTGGTCGGCTTTCATTCATCCCGAAATGCTGAAAATCTTGTCTGTCGAATTGCTCCGAACAATGAAATGACAGCGCAATATACCTTCCATTCTCTTGGCTCTTATCAAGTTGAATGTTTGGAGAACGGTTTTCAAATTTACTGGATCAGAAGTGACGTTATTGCTTCTTTTGACTTTGATGCACATCCTATTGAAGTTCGTCGTGTCGTTTCCAGTGATGAAACAACTAACCATATCGCTTACCTGAAAAGCAGAAAGAAACGTATAGGCGACATCATCTATACTTGTGATAATGCGCCCGGCATCCTCTCTCTATTTGCAACGGAAGCTTCAAGAATAACCCAAACGGATATCTTTCAAAAGAGAACTGTTTTATGGGAGGACAGAACGGTTCTGTATTTCAACGCGCTTTCAAACATGGCCATTCTTATATTCTTTTCTTATGTGTTTATTCGCATAAGAAAGAAAAAAATGTAAATTAAGCCGCCCACAGGGCGCGCTCGATTCTGGCTCCAAGTACAATTTGCACATTGGCTTGTAACCAACCTGGGAGAGCAGGCGTAACGGAGGGCAAAAGAAAAAGGACTCAGCAAAACTGAATCCTTTTTCTTTTGGAATCCGGCAACGTCCTACTCTCCCAGGTCGTCTCCAACCAAGTACCATCGGCGCTGA
>CAKTXH010000077.1 GCA_934630975.1 uncultured Clostridia bacterium
AGTGAAGGGATTTGAACCCCCGACCCCATGCTCCCAAAGCACGTGCGCTACCAAGCTGCGCTACACTCCGTAAGCTGTTCTCAAGCACGAGATGTATTATACAGGATGATTGCGGACTTGTCAACCGTTTTTTTGCATTTTTTTGCACTTTTTTCATTTCTCTCTCCCGCTTTGACGCACATTTCTGCGCATTTATAAAGGAAAGCCCGCCTTTTTTTCAATTCGTTCTTGACATTCGCGGCCTTGTCTGTTATTCTATCATACCGTGTGAAAAGTATGAAAAGTGTGAATATGATGGGAGGGGTTCATCTGCCATCCGGCAAACATGTGCTCGGGATGAAAAAGACCCGCCATATCTTCGGAACGGCAAAAGTCGGCGACCGCGGGCAGATTGTCATTCCCAAAGACGCGCGAGAGCTTTACGGCATCCGTCCCGGCGATACGCTGCTGATTCTCGGCGACGAGGAGAACGGCATGATCGTCACCAAACCCGAGGTGCTCAGCACCCTCGCCGAAAAAATACTCGATCAAATCGGTCAAGAAGAAAGGGCAAATCCATGAGTCAGAATGTTTTCGCTCAAACCGGCGTTTCCGACGCGGTTTATCAATTCGGCGAAGAGGTGCTCGCCGCCCTCCGCCCGCGTTTTGACGAAATCGACCGCGTGGCCGAATACAATCAGGCCAAAGTCATCGCGGCCATGCAGAAAAACCGCGTGGACGTCGCCTGCTTTGCGGGCACGACGGGCTACGGCTATAACGACGTCGGCCGCGACACGCTCGAGCGCGTTTACGCCGATTGCTTCCATACGGAAGCCGCGCTCGTCCGCCCGCAGATCACCTGCGGCACCCACGCGCTCACCGTCGCGCTGAGCGCGAACCTGCTGCCGGGCGACGAGCTGCTCTCCCCCGTCGGCCGCCCGTATGACACGCTGGAAGAGGTCATCGGCATCCGCGAAAGCGCCTGCTCCCTCAAGGAGTACGGCGTGAGCTATGCGGAAGTGCCGCTCAAGGCGGACGGCTCGATTGATTACGACGGCATCCGCGCCGCGATCAACGAGCGCACCAAGCTCGTCACCATCCAGCGCAGCAAGGGCTATGCCACCCGCCCGACGCTCTCCGTCAAGCAGATCGGCGAGCTGATCGCGTTTGTCAAATCCATCCGCTCGAACATCATCTGTATGGTCGATAACTGCTACGGCGAGTTCGTGGAAACCATCGAGCCGAGCGACGTCGGCGCGGATATGATCGTCGGTTCGCTGATCAAAAACCCGGGCGGCGGTCTGGCTCCCATCGGCGGCTACATCTGCGGCACGAAGGCCTGCGTGGAGCGCTGCGCCTACCGCCTTTCCGCGCCGGGTCTGGGTCAGGAAGTCGGCGCGAACCTCGGCCTGATGACCGCGCTGTATCAGGGCTTCTTCCTTGCGCCGACGGTCGTTTCCGGCGCGCTCAAGGGCGCGATTTTCGCCGCGAATATCTATGAAAAGCTCGGCTACCGTGTCGTGCCGAATTCCACCGAATCCCGCCACGATATCATTCAGGCCGTCGAGCTGGGCAGCGAGGAAGCTATGGTCGCCTTCTGCCGCGGAATTCAGGCCGCCGCGCCGGTGGATAGCTACGTCGCTCCCATTCCGGGCGATATGCCGGGCTATGACAGCAAGGTCATCATGGCGGCCGGCGCGTTCGTGCAGGGCTCTTCCATCGAGCTTTCCGCCGACGGCCCGATCCGCCCGCCGTATGCCGTCTATTTTCAGGGCGGCCTGACGTGGGTGCACGCCAAGCTCGGCATCCTGATGAGCCTGCAAAAAATGGTCGAGGCCGGTCTGGTCAAGCTGTAATGCGTTCCCTTTAAAATTTATATATGCGAGAGGATACAAACAACTATGTGGTTCTGGTTTTCCATCATTGCGCTGCTCTGCTGGAGCGGCTCTGACCTCTTTTCCAAGATCGGCTGCCGCGAGGCGAACGACAAGACCGCGCACCTGAAAATGGTGATGGCGGTCGGCATCGTGATGGGTCTGCACGCCTGCTTTGAAATCTTCGTCAACGGCGTTGAGATCAATATGCAGATCATCATGACCTATCTGCCCGTCTCCCTGCTCTACATCGTCTCGATGGCGATGGGCTACATCGGCCTGCGCTATATCGAGCTGTCCATCTCCTCCCCGATCTGCAACTCCTCCGGCGCGCTGGTGGCCATTGCGACGATTGCCATGAGCGGCATCGGCGATATGAACGCGTGGCAGCTTGTCGCGATTGCGCTGGTGGCCGTCGGCGTGGTCGCGCTGGGCATCACCGAAGCGACTGAGGACGACGAGCTTCGCGCGGCGCGTCAGCAGGCGAGCAACCACAAGTACGCCAAGTCCCTGCTGGCGCTGCTGCTCCCGATTGCCTACTGCATCCTCGATGCGGCCGGCACGTTCGCGGACAGCCTTGTGCTCGAAACCCTGAGCGAAGATTCCGCCAACGTCGCTTACGAGCTGACCTTCCTCGTTGCAGGTTTGATCTGCGGCGCGTATGTGCTCTTCGTCAAGCACGAAAAGCTCACCCCGCGCACGGAAGCGCCGAAGTACGTGGGCGCGGTCTGCGAGACCATCGGCCAGTTCTTCTATATCTACGCCTTGGCGGACAGCGCGCACGTCGCCATGAGCGCCCCGATCATCTCCTCCTACTGCGCCGCCTCTGTGCTGTGGAGCCGCATCTTCCTCAAGGAAAAGCTGAGCGCCAAGCACTACATCTCCATCCTGATGGTGTTCATCGGCATCGTCATCATGGGCGTATTCGACATGTAATCGCATTTTTCCCGAGAGCGCCGTTCCGGCGCTCTTTTCTTTTTGCTGATCTTCTGGTATACTCATTCCAGCTCGTGCCCGCCTGCGCGCTGGCCCCGCCCTATCCCGGCGCGAAGGACTGCCTGCTCATCGAGTATGTGGATGACCGCGACCTGCTCTGCGCGCTGGCCGAAGCGACATGCAGCGAGCTGCCCATGCCCAAGCCGCGAAAAAAATGAGTCAAACGAGGGAACCTTTTTTCTTTTCGTTCGTCTAAAGGGTGTACGAAACAAGCGTACAAAACAAACCCAACGACCGAAAGGATGATTCATCATGAAAAAGTTTTTTGCGTTTCTGACCCTCGCCGCGCTGCTGCTGACCGCGCTTGCCCTCCCCGTACTGGCGGAAGAAGAGCCGCTTGTAGGCGGCTGGAGCGCTTACACTGACAACCCGACGGAGATTCCCGCCGAGGCGCTGGACGCGCTGAACGCGGCGCTGGATGGCCTTGAAGGCTGCGTCTACAAGCCGATTGCGCTGCTGGGCACGCAGGTCGTCGCGGGCACGAATTACTGCTTCCTCTGCGAAACGACTGTCGTTGTGCCGGATGCTCAGCCGGGCTATGCGCTGGTCTATGTGTTCGACGGGCTTGAAGGCGAGCACGAGCTTCTGCGCGTTCAGGAGATCGAGTTCTCCGCGTTCGAATAAACGTTGGGCTGCCGCCCAAACCTGCCTGAGGAACACAGTTCCTCAGACTCCTTCCTTCGCTTCGCGCTTACAATCCTTTTGGTTGGCGCATAACACAAATCGCCCATGATTGGATTTCATCCAACCACGGGCGATTTTTCAGTTAAATTTTATGCTCTACATGCAGCAGATGATGCGACTTTTCGGAACACGGTTTTTCCAGATAGGTTTCATACAGCCGATTGACCTCGGGGTTTTCGTGGCTGAAACGAATCGGTTTCTTTTTGTCGATGTCATACAGCACAGGCGCGCGCCGTTCGGCAAATTCCTCGCCGTCGTGAATCGGCTGTCCGCCGCCGCCAACGCAGCCGCCCGGGCAGGCCATGACTTCCACAAAGTCGTAATGCGCTTCGCCGCGCTCGACCGCCGCGATCAGCTTGCGCACATTGCCCAGTCCGTGAACCACCGCCGCGTGCACCACCGCGCCGCCGACGTTGAATTCCGCTTCCTTCCACGGCTTCATGCCGCGCACCTCGCGGAACACATCCGGGCCGGGATTTTTGCCCGTCACCAGCTTGAAGGCCGTGCGCAGCGCCGCCTCCATCACGCCGCCGGTCGCGCCGAAAATCACGCCCGCGCCCGTGTATTCGCCCAGCGGAGAATCGTATTCGCTTTCCGGCACAACGCTCGGGTCGATGGCTTCCGCGCGAATCAGGCGCGCCAGCTCGCGCGTGGTGAGCACGAAATCCACGTCCTGCCCTGCGCCCGCGCTGTCCATGCCCGGCCACGTGCACTCGTCCTTCTTCGCCACGCACGGCATGATCGACACGCAGCAGATTTTCGCCGGGTCGATGCCCCTCTTCTCAGCGAAATACGTCTTGGTGATCGCGCCGAACATCTGCTGGGGCGATTTGCAGGTAGAAATGTTGCCCAGCAGCTCGGGCGCCTGCGTCTTGACGAAGCGCATCCAGCCAGGGCAGCAGCTGGTGAACATCGGCATCGGCGCGCTGCCCGGATGGGTGAAGCGCTCGATAAACTCGGTGCCCTCCTCCATGATGGTCAGATCCGCCGCGAAATTCGTGTCAAAGACGTATTCCACGCCGATATGCCGCAGGATCGTCGCCAGCCGCTTTTCCGTCGCAACTTCCGGCGGCAGGCCGAACTGCTCGCCCCACGCCGCGCGCACAGCGGGCGCGACCTGCACCACCGTCACCACGTTCGGATCGTGCAGCGCTTCGAGCACCTTGTCCGTGTCGTCGCGCTCGCGCAGCGCCGCCACCGGGCAATGCGTGATGCACTGGCCGCAGAGGGAGCAATCCGCCGCCTCGATTTTGCGGCCGTTCGCGACGTTGACCGTCGTGCGGCTGCCCGTGCCCATCACATCCCACACGCCGAGGTTCTGCACCTTGTCGCAAATCTGGATACAGCGCATGCATTTGATGCACTTCGCGTTATCGCGGATGAGCGGGAAATCCATGTTCCACCTGCTCTCCTCCGGCTTTTCCCCGTAAGGATTGCCGATGCAGCCCATGTCGTTGGCCAGCTGCTGAAGCGAGCAGTTGCCGCTTCTCACGCAGACCGCGCAGCGGCAGTCGTGCTGGGAGAGAATCAGCTGCACGTTCGTCCGGCGCGCCTGACGAACGCGGGGCGAATTGGTGTGAATGACCATGCCCTCCGTCACCGTATTGTTGCAGGAGGTCAGCAGGCGCTCGTGGCCGTCCACCTCCACCAAGCAGACGCGGCAGGCCGCAATTTCGTTGATATCCTTCAAATAGCACAGCCGCGGGATGCGCACGCCGACCGCCGCCGCCGCGTCCATGATGGTGGTGTTCTCGTTTACGCTCACGCGAACGCCGTCGATTGTCACGTTTACCATATCGCCGCTCTGCCTCCTTTGAAAATGCCGTAGCCGTAATGGTCGCAGCGCAGACAGCGCCCGCACTCCTGCGCGGCCTCCTGCGCGGTCATGCCACATTCGATATGCTCAAAGTTACCCTTGCGCTCCTGCGCGTCCTTTTCGCCGAGGTTGACGCGCGCACAGTGGTGCTTATCCTCCGAAATAGCCGCCGGAATATCGACGTCCACGGAAATCAGATGGTTGAAGCCGAGGTAATTGTCGATGTTCGCCGCCGCAACCTTGCCCGCCGCAATCGCGCGGATGACGGTCGCCGGGCCGGTCACGCAGTCGCCGCCCGCAAATACGCCCGGCAGATCGGAAACCATGCCGTCCGGCAGCGCCGCAAGGTTGCCGCGCTTGACGGACATGCCCGCCTCCTCGAAATGCCGCGTCTCGATGCCCTGGCCGATGGCGACAACCACCACATCCGCCGCAATGCGCACCGGCTCTTTCGCCGCCGCGGAAACCTTCGCGCGTCCCCACGCGTCGATTTTGCCAATGATCTGCGGCTGTGCCCACAGCGCGCAGGCGTTGCCGTTCTCGTCCGCCTCGATGCGGAGCGGCGCATGCAGTTGAAGCAGCCCGCAACCCTCTTCCAGCGCGCCGTCCACCTCCTCGGGCAGGGCGGTCATGTCCTCCTTGCGGCGGCGATAGACGATCTTCGCCTCGCTCGCGCCCAGCCGCAGCGACGAGCGCACGCAGTCCATCGCCACGTTGCCGCCGCCGATGACAACCACGCGCTTGCCCGTGAAATCCGGCGGGTTGTCGCTGCCGATGGAGCCGAGCAGATCGACCGCCGAATAGACGTTTTTGCTCTCCTCGCCCTCGACGCCGACCTTCTTGTCGCTCTGCGCGCCGATGGAGACGTAAACCGCGTCGTATTCCTTGCGCAGGTCGTCAATCGTGATCGCCTCGCCGATTTTCGTGTTGTATTTGATCTCCACGCCCGTGGAAAGGATGCAGTCGATATCCTCCTGCAAGCGTTCGCGCGGGAAGCGGTAATTCGGGATGCCGTAACGCAGCATGCCGCCCAGCTTGGGCCGCAGTTCAAAAACGGTGCAGCTGTGCCCCATCAGTTGGAGATAATACGCCGCGCTCAGGCCGCTCGGGCCGCCGCCGACGATGGCGACGCGCTTGCCCGTGCTCGGCCCGCAGACGGGCGCAGGCACAACGCCCGCGTTATCCACCGCGTAGCGCTTGAGGCCGCGGATGTTGACGGAAGAATCGAGCATGTTGCGGCGGCAGCGCGCCTCGCAGGGGTGCTCGCAGATCAGCGCGCAGGCCGTCGGGAACGGGTTATCCTTGCGGATCAAGCGCACCGCATCGGCACAGCGCCCCTCGCGGATGAGCGCGATGTAGCCCGGAATATCGACGCCCGCCGGGCACAGCGCCACGCAGGGCACCGGCTGATTGATGTGGTAGGTGCAGTTGCCCGTCTGAATATGGGCGACGTATTCGTCCCTGAATCCATCCAGACCGCGCAGCACCATTCGCGCCGCCTCCGTGCCGATGGCACAGTCTGCGGAAATCTCGATATCCTTCGCCAGCCGCTCGATTTCGCCCAGCGTCGCCATCGTCGCGCGCCCGTCGAGCACATCCTCCAAATACGCCGCCAGCTGCCCCAATCCGATGCGGCAGGGCACGCATTTACCGCAGGTCTGCGCATGGCAGAGCCGCAGGAAGTTTAGCGCCAGATCCACCGGGCAGATGCCGGGCGGGCTGGCCACGATGCGGCGTTCCAGATCCTTATACAGACGCTCTACGGTCTGAACCGCCTCGTTCTCAATCGCAATTTTGAGTCTGCTCATATCACGCCTCCATGTTTCTTCGTGAAAGTCGCACAAATATGTCTTTGTATACAGTAACAGACGAAAGTGCAATTAGTCAATACTAACAAATATCGAAACGGAGAATCGAGCTGTGCTTATGCCGCGATTTGCAAATCTTTGAAGTTTAGCACTCGCGGATGTTTTTTGTATAATCCCTGATAAAACAAAAAGAAACGCGGCCGTCAAGCCGCGCTCCCCTTGTATTTTGAATTATCTTCTTCTGCGCAGCATGGCCATCCCGCCCACGCAAAGGGTCAGCGCCGCCAGCCAGAGCAGAGGTTTTTGACTGTCGCCCGTCTTGGGCATGTTCGTCGGAACCGATACAGGCAGAACCGTAATTTTCTGGGTCAGCGTCTGCCCTTCATACCCTGCGCCCTTGAGATGGATATTCAGCGCATGCTCACCGACCGAGAGCGCATTGAGGTAATTCCGGTACACCGTCACGATAATCGAACCGGTTTTCGCGCTGTATTGCGCGTCGCCGAGCCGCGTGCCGTCCAAATCGACATAATCGAGGTTCTGTATATCAAAGTTCTGCACCCCGTGGCCGATAGTCAGTATGATGTCCGAATCCATCCTGCCGACGACAAACGATGTGCCGCTGACGCTCATTCCGGGCGTGGGCATTGCGTTCTTCGTCCAGCGCGCATACAGGGTGACAGCCTGCGTAATCACGCTGTCAAAGTCAAACGCCATGCCGCCCTCCTGCGCGGTATACCAACCGCTGAAGGTATAGCCCTCCGCCTTCGGATCTTCCGGGCGCTTCGTGCCGATTTTCTCTCCAACTTCGGCGCTGACGCTTTGGCGCGTGCCGTTCAGCGCATCCACAAAGGTCACATCTGCATAAACGGGCGTATACGCCGCGATCAGATATACGTTCTCCGTCTCCCGGCCGTCATAGGGTTGGCTGTTCGTCTGCGCGTTGTAGCGCGAGTTGGGCTTATCCCAATACCAGCCGTTCACGTTTTTACCGTTATACTGCCCTTCCGGCGTGCCCAGCGAAACAAGATTGCCGGAAACAATCGCCAAATCCGCGCCGCCTTCCGTCGCTGTATTGCCGCAGAGCGCGCCGCCGGTGCGGTTGAATGCAGCCCCTGAAGCAGCGCGCTTCGCTGCCCTGAACGGGGGAATCGTCGGTTCGGCCCTCCGTTCCAATTCAATGTACACGCCTCCGCCGATCTTCGCGCTGTTTTTCTCAATCGTTCCGCCTGTCAGATTGACCTCGTTGCTGCCGCTGTCAACATCGGAAAAAATAGCGCCGCCGTTTTTATCCGCTTTGCATCCGGAAATGATTCCGTCATCCATTTGAACGACCGATTCGCTGCCGAGATATATGCCTCCGCCGTTTTGAGCCGTGCAATTCAAAATACTGCCGCCATTCATCTGAAGTTTGGCGCTGGACAGTTCGATAGCGCCGCCATTTCTGCTCGTCCGGGCATTCTGTATGATCGCCCCGTCTTCCAGCGTCAGCGTAACACCCCCGTTGCCTTCAACAACGACCAACGGCATGCTACGCTGCTGATTGCCGCCATCAATCGTGATGCGCTCAAATGTCGCCGAGTCGTTGAGCCGTATGTACGCATCAGCCGCAAGCTTAATCGTCTTTCCCTGTCCGTTTATTGCGGAATTTCTGTCAATCACAATTGTCTTGGTCACTGTGATATCCGTTTCACTGCCGTCATTCAATGCCGCCTGCAATTCATCTAGCGTAGTGACGTTGACCTGCGCCGATGCCGTTCCAACAAAAAGCAACATGAGCAGCAGCACAATTGAAACAAGCCGCATTTTTCCGCACATATTCTTACCTCCGACATTCTCATCTGCAAACGATATATAGATTATAGCACATTCGTTTTTTACTTACAATTCCCTATTCTGTTAAGTTTTCGCAACAAAAAAGCGCCGTCACACACCTCTCATGGTTTCAGACAGCGCATTTATATGTTTATTCCACACCCGCCTTCACGCCGGATGCTTCAATCTGTTTGCGAATGTCGTACATCTGTTTGTCCGTCCGCGCGACGACCTCCGCGCAATCCTGCAATTGCCTGGCGATGGCCTCCGCCGTTTCGGCGGGGATATCCTTCTTATAGCGCAATTTATGTTCCAGACTCGCCCAGAAATCCATCGCGATGGTTCGCAGCTGCACCTCCACGCGCATATACCGCTTCTCGTTGGAGAGGAAAATCGGCACTTCGACGATCATATGCAGGCTTCGATAGCCGCTCTCCTTCGGGTTTTTGATGTAGTCCTTCGTCCGCACGACGTAGATATCATCCTGCACGGCGAGCATATCCGCCAGTTTGTAAATGTCATCCACAAACGAGCAGATCACGCGAACGCCCGCGATATCGTTGAGGTTCTTTTCAATCGCGCCCACCGAAATCGGCAGGCCAAGGCGGTTCATCTTTTCATAGATGCTTCTCGGCTTTTTGAGCCGCGTTTCGATGCTTTCAATCGGGTTGCGGTCGAATTTGTTGGAAAATTCGATGTTCAGCACCTTGAACTTAGTCTCCACCTCGAGCATCGCGCTGGAATAGTAACTCATCAGCCGCAGATATTCGTGCCCCTGAGACTGCAATTCCGCAAATAAGATATCCGCCGTCAGACCCGGCGCAAATTTCACTTCTTTGATTTCTTCCATAATCTGTATAAACTCCTCTCGGATGGTTTGTCGCTCGCACTTTTTCTATTGTACACGAGCTCATGGAAAAAAGCAATTTATTTATTTTGACCAACTTCGTTTCCTCGAATTTGGATGACGATATAGAAAAAGCCCCCCCTCAAAGAGGGAGGCGTCTCAACGGAGTTGCGACGGAAGGAGTTCAGTCCGCTTACAAAAGCTTCAACCCTTCAACATTCCTGCCGACGGCGGAAGCGGAGAACGGCTTGCTGAACATCTTGTGCGCGGCGCGTTCCACGTCTTCTCGGGTCACGGCTTCGATCTTGCGGATTACGTCCTGCGGATCGACGGCGCGGCCGCGCAGCAGCTTGCTTCGGCCAATGGCGCTCATGCGGGAGGAACTGCTTTCCAGCCCCAGCACATAGCTGACCTTGAGCTGTTCCTTCGCCATGTCGAATTCCTCCTGCGTCACGCCGCCGTCGCGAAGCAGACGAATCTGGCTCAGCAGTTCGTCGGCGACCTTCTGCGCGGTTTCCGGCGACGTGCCCGCGTATACGGTAAACGTGCCGCAGTTGGTGTACGTGCTCGGGAAGCTGTACACGGAATACGCCGCGCCCATCTCTTCGCGGATGCGCTGGAACAGGCGGGAGGACATGCCGCCGCCGAACAGGTTGTTCATCACGCTGATGGGATACAGATCATCGTCATCCTGCTCCACGCCTGGGAAGGCAAGGCACATATGCACCTGTTCGATATCCTTTTTGCGCGTCAGCACACACGGCTTCGTCTCCTCAACCGGCGCGGGGATGTGCGTCTCGCCTTCCGCGTGCCAGCCACCCAGCAGCCGCTCCGCCATCTCGCGGAACTGCGCCATGTCAAACTGACCGGCAATCGCCAGAACGGTGTTGTCCGGGCGGTAATGCTTCTTTTTGAACGCCAGCAGCGCCTCGCGGCTGATGGAGGCAATCTGATCGTGCGAACCGAGAATCGGGCGCGCCAGCGGATGTTCGCCGAAATACGCTTCCGCCAGCAGGTCGTAAACCAAATCCTCCGGCGTATCTTCGCACATGGCGATTTCTTCCAGAATCACGCCGCGCTCTTTTTCAAACTCCGCCTCGTCCACGCGCGCGTTGAGCAGCATGTCGCAAAGCAGATCCATCGCCCGCGGCAGATGCTCGGCAATCACCTTCGCATAGTAGCAGGTACATTCCTTGGCCGTAAACGCGTTCACCTGTCCGCCCAGCGCGTCCATCTCCACGGCGATTTCCTTCGTCGTGCGGTTTTTCGTGCTCTTGAACAGAATGTGCTCGACAAAGTGCGAAAGGCCGTTTTCCTCCGCGCTTTCATACATTGACCCCGCGCCGATCCACAGACCGACGCTGACGGACGGGAAATTTTCGATAGGCTCAGCAACGACCCGCAGACCGTTGGAAAGCACAAACTCTTCGCACATGCGCTTTGTCCCTCCGATCATAGTTTCTCCTATTCTTCTCTTTTATTTTGAGATTATACAAGAGGAGAACGTGTGGGACGCTGTCCCAACGTTCCCCTATCACTAGAAAGGGCGCGCAGGTTTTGCAGCCTGAGCGCCCGTTTGTTGCTTAGCGGCGGTTCGCATCGCGGCGCGGCGGGCGCTGACCCGGTGCGCTGCGGCGCGGCATCTCCGTGTTGTCATACTCGATATCGTTGCGGATGAGGTTGATGCGACCCTGGGAGTCGATCTCCGCAACCTTCACCTCAAGCTCGTCGCCGATCTTCACGACGTCTTCGCACTTCTCCACGCGGCCCTTCGCCAGCTTGGAAATGTGCACCATGCCGTCCTTGCCCGGCAGAAGCTCGACAAACACGCCGAAGTTCATCATGCGGACAACCTTGCCCGTGTAAACCTCGCCGACCTCGATGTCCTTGGCAATGCCTTCGATGATGCGGCGCGCCTTCGCGGCGGCAGCCTCGTCCGGCGTCGCGATATACACGCTGCCGTCGTCGTCGATGTCGATCTTCACGCCCGTCTCGTCGATGATCTTGTTGATCATCTTTCCGCCCGGCCCGATGACCTCGCGGATCTTATCCGGGTTGATGGTGAAACGGATGATCTTCGGCGCGTAGGCGCTCAGGTGCTCGCGCGGCTGCGGCAGCACCTCGAGCATCTTGCCGAGGATGAACAGGCGGCCGTCCAGCGCCTGAGAGAGCGCCTGACGCAGAATCACCTCGTCAATGCCCTTGATCTTGATATCCATCTGAATGGCGGTGATGCCGTTCATCGTGCCCGCGACCTTGAAATCCATGTCGCCGAGGAAGTCCTCGAGGCCCTGAATATCGGTCAGCACGGCCACCTTGCCGCTGTGCGCGTCCTTAATCAGGCCCATCGCCACGCCCGCGACCGGCGCCTTGATCGGCACGCCAGCATCCATCAGCGCCAGCGTAGAGCCGCAGACGGAAGCCTGAGACGTGGAGCCGTTGGAGGAAAGCACCTCGCTCACCACGCGGATGGCATACGGGAACTCGTCCACAGACGGAATCACCGGCTCGAGCGCACGCTTGGCCAGCGCGCCGTGGCCGATTTCGCGGCGGCCCGGGCTCTTGAGGCGGCCCGCCTCACCGGTGGAATACGGCGGCATGTTGTAGTTGTGCATGTAGCGCTCGCTGGTCTCCGTGCCGAGGCCCTCGATCACCTGCGCCTCGCTCACCGGGGCAAGCGTCGCGATGGAGAGCACCTGCGTTTCGCCGCGGGTGAACACGCCGGAACCATGCACGCGCGGCAGAACGCCGGTCTCGCACCAGATCGGGCGGATCTGGGTCAGGCTGCGGCCATCCGGGCGCACGCCCTGCTCCAGAATCTTCGTGCGCATGATTTCCTTGTTGAGGTA
>CAKTXH010000078.1 GCA_934630975.1 uncultured Clostridia bacterium
CCACCCTTATTTGTTGGCTTTATTATATCATATTTTATTGTTTCGTTCATGGTTTCGATTAAATCAGAGGTTCCCTAGTTTTTGTTTTGCACCCGGCAATCCAGAAACAATTGACGTTCCAGTGCCTCAATTCCCGTAACTTTCAATTCCTCTGAGCATTTCCAGCTCGCGCACGTCGCGCACATCGGTGAAGGTTTCACGGGAGAGCAGCACCGCCGAGCGCCAATACAGGCAGATATACGGCTGATCCTGTTCGAATTGATCCTGAATGAGGTTCATCACGTTTTTATAGCTGTCGGCGGTATAGCTCTTGCGCAGCTGAGTGATGAGGTCGTTCATGTCGTTGGAGCGGTAGCGCGTGTAGTTGCAGCTGGCGGTGGAGGTCAGCGTGAAGCCGGGATCGGGGCATACGTCGAAATTGAGACCGCACAAGGCGATGGAATAGTCGCCGCTGACGAGCTTGGTCTGCACGTTCTCGCGCGACCACGTCGCAACGTAAGCCGGAATGCCGACGGCGGCCAGCTGATCGACGATCTTGTTGGCGGCGTTGGTGCGCGCGGTGGAACCCGGCTCGTCATAGACGAGGAGACGCAGGGATTCCATCTTCTTGCCGTCCTTGTAGCGGTTGCCGTCGTCGGCAAGCTTATAGCCTGCGCTGTCCAGCAGAGAGGCGGCCATCAGCGGGTCGTAAATATCGCGGATGGTGGATTCGTTGGAGAGCCACGTGCCGGAAGGAATCGGGGTGTAGGCAACGGTCGCCATGTTCTGATAGGCGGAAGAGATCAGCTCGCTGCGGTTGATGGCGTAGGCAATCGCCTGCCGCAGGAGATTCTGGCCGTTGTCGTCGCTTTTGAAATCCTTATAGGCACGGTTGACCAGCAACACCTCGAGCTGGCGGGTGCGCGCGCTGATGGAAAAGGTGTTCAGCGAACCACTGTAACGCGAAGCGTTGATGGAACGCGTCATGGCGATGTCCACGTTCTGCGTATCGAACGCATTGAGCGCCTGTTCCGCCGTATCGTAGATGCTGGCGCGAATATAGCGCACCTGCGGCGCGCGGTTCCACCATGCGTCGTTGGCGGTCAGCCAGATGGCGCTGCCCTGCTCATAGCCGTCGTATTTGTACGGCCCTGTGCCGGCAGGCATGTCGCTGGAAACCTGTGAAGCCGGAAGGATTGGGAAGGCCAGCGCGTAAAGCGAGCCGTAGCAGCCGCGGCGCAGGGTAAAGACGAGGGTTTGGTCGTCCGTCGCTTCCCACGATTTGAGGGAGTAAAACGTTGAGTAATATAGGCCACGGTCGGCGGTAGGCACATCGGAATCGAGGTTGTCGTCAAAACCGGCCAGCTCAAACATGTAATCCAGCGTCGCCACGACGTCCGCGCTGGTCAACGTCTGGCCGTTGTGGAAAGTGACGTCGCTGCGGAGCGTGACCTGTACCTTGCGGCCGTCGTTGGAAAAGCTGTACGCGTAGGCCAGCTTGGGCTGGGGCTGATAGTTGTCGTCGATTTCAAACAACCCTTCATAGACCAGGTTCAGCAGGCTGACCACGTCGCGCTGATTCAGTTCCAGCGGACGCAGAGCGAGATGATCATCCGCCACGATGGCGACGGAAAGGGACGTGGACGCGGCCAGACCGGCGGCGGGCAGAACCAGCAGCACACAGGCCAGCAGCAGCGCGGCAAAATGGGAAATGCGCATGAATAAAGCTCCTTATGATTCGGTCGGTTCGGGGGTTTCCACGGGGAAATAGTATTTGCGGTATACGTCGCGGGCGCGCAACACGCGGGAAGCATACGTCGCGGTATCCTGCGTCGGGATGACGTCCAGCGTCACGCCGTCGGCGCTGTACTGCGGATTTTTCAGCCAGCTATCCACGTTGCCCTGTCCGGCATGATACGCGCAGACGATCTTGGTTGCGTCGCCGCCAAACCGCCGGGAGAGATAACCCAGATACCACGTGCCGTAACGGATGTTGGTTTCCGGGTCATAGAGGTTGTCAAACGAATAGCCCGCGCCGTCCTCGTTGTACTTGTGGGCAATCCACTCGGCGGTATCGGGCATCAGCTGCATCAGCCCGCGCGCGCCCAAACGGCTTTCAGCTTTCGGGTCAAAGCTCGATTCGCAGAGGATGACGGCGGAGACCAGCGCCGGATCGAGGTTTTGCTCGGCGGCGTACAGCGTGATGAGGTCGCCGTAATACAGCGGATGCTGCGCGCGCTCGGCGGCTTCGGCCTCAAGCCTGCGGCGTTCTTCCTGCTTGGCCAGATAGGTTTTGGTGACGGAGACAGCGCCCGTTACCAGCAGAATCACCGCCAGCGCCAGCGCGAGGAAGCGAATGGGGGAGGGCAAGCCGTCAAACGGCGAACGCGCGCGGGAAGAGGCGACGCGGCTGCTGCGGCGGGGCGCATCCTCCGTCTCAATCGGCAGGGCGCGGACGGCGCGGCGCGGAACGGACGGTTTTACAACCGGCTTTTCCGGCGGCACATCGTCGGAAAGGTGAAGCGCCTGTGGCGGCCGTCTGCGGCGAACGGGCGCGGCGGAAACGGCGGCTTGGAGCAGCGCTTCCACCTGCTTCTGCGTCTGTTCGATGGAACCGCTCGTGTCGATGACAGCGTTTGCGCGGCGGATCTTTTCATCCAGTGGCATCTGCGAATCAATGCGGTGTCCAGCCTGTTCGCGGTTCAGCCCGTCGCGCTCGAAAAGACGCTGAATCTGCGTTTCCCGATCCGCGCGGACGACCCAAACGGTATCGAACATGGATTCCATGCCACATTCGTACAGCAGCGGAATATCGCCGACGACGATCTGCCCCGGCGCGTCGAACTGGTTGAGCTGGCGTTTCATTTCCGCGAGAATCATTGGGTGCAGAATGGCGTTGAGCGTCTCGCGTTTTTTCGCATCGGCAAAGACGAGCTGCCCGAGCTTGGCGCGATCCAGCGATGCGCCGAAAAACACGTCGTCGCCGAAAGCTTTACGGATTTCAGGCAGCGCCGCGCCGCCGTCAGCGGTCAGCGCGCGGGAAATCGCGTCCGCATCGACGATTTGACAGCCCTTTTGTCTGAGGTACTGGCTGACGGTGCTTTTACCGCAGGCGATGGAACCGGTTAAACCGATTTTCATAGATGTCCTCCGAGAAGCGGGGTACGTTGGGAACGTTGGGTACGTTGGGGCTTTGCCCCAAGCCCCACCAGAAACCTGAGGTTTCTGGACTTCCCGCATAGATGGATTAAGATAATGAATAGACGAAGAAAGAGGGACAATTCATGCAAAACTTGCTTATCAAATTTAAGTTCAATCAATCATAGGCGCGAAGCGAAGAAGGGAGTTTGAGGGATGAAATCCCTCAAGCGGGGGGATGAGGAGGCAGCCCCATCGAAGCCCTCGTCGAAGCCCCGTTACTTCGTATCATACCACGAGCGGCCGGAATGAACGTCCGCAATCAGCGGCACACGCAGGGACGCGGCGTTCTCCATGCAGCGGCGCAGCAGCGCCTCCACCTGCTCGCGCTCCGCTACCGGCGCTTCGACAATCAGCTCGTCGTGCACCTGCAAAATCAGCTTGGCGGACAGGCCGGAGGCTTTCAGCTCGTCGTGCACGGCGTTCATCGCGATTTTGATGATGTCCGCGGCCGCGCCCTGCACCGGCGTGTTCATCGCGGCGCGCTCGCCGAATTGGCGGCGGTTGTAGTTCGGGCTGCTCAGTTCCGGCAGGGGACGGCGGCGGCCATACATCGTCACAGAATAGCCCTCCGCTTTGCCCTGACTGACGCACGCATCCATAAACCGATGAATCGCCGGGTAGCGGGCGAAATAGCGCGCGATGAACTCGGCGGCTTCCTTGCGGGAGATGTGCAGGTTGGAAGCCAGACCGAAATCGCTGATGCCGTAAACGATGCCGAAATTGACGGCTTTCGCGCTGGAACGCATCTGCGGCGTGACTTCATCCAGCGGCACGCCGTAAACCTCCGCCGCCGTTCTGGCGTGGATATCCTGCCCGAGGGTGAACGCCTCGCACATGGCCTCGTCGCCGGAGAGATGGGCGAGAAGCCGCAGCTCAATCTGCGAATAATCCGCATCGACGAGCACGCTGCCTGCCGGGGCGATGAACGCGCGGCGGATTTCCCGGCCCATCGGCGTGCGCACGGGGATGTTCTGCAAATTCGGCTCGCTGGAGGAGATGCGCCCCGTCGCGGCGATGGTCTGATCAAACCACGTGTGGATGCGCCCGTCGCGCCCCGTCAGCCGAAGCAGGCCGTCGATAAACGTGCTTTTGAGCTTGGCGACCTGCCGATAGAGCAGAATCTTTTCCACAGCCGGGTGAAGCTCCGCCAGTTCGTTTAACGTTTCCGCATCGGTGGAGTAGCCGCGCGCGGTCTTCTTTTTCGCGGGCAGGCCGAGGGTATCAAACAGAACGCCGCCAAGCTGTTGAGGGCTGTTCAGGTTGAACGGCGCAACGCCGCAGAGCGAGAAGATTTCGTCTTTCAGCTCGGCAATCTGCCGGTCATACTGCGCGCCAAGCTGATTCAACTCGTCGCGATCGACGAGGAAACCGTCGCGCTCCATATCGTAAAGCGTGGTGAGCAGCGGCAGCTCGATTTCGCGGTAAAGCCGGGTCATTTCCTGCTCGTCCAGCGCGCGCTCGTCGGCAAGCGTTTGCTGCATGAGCGCAGCGGCGCTTTCCGGCGCTTCATATTTGCCGCTCTGCGGCGCGAGGAGATATTGCATAATCTGATCGTCGTCAAACGGTGCGGTTACGGCAAGATCCCACGGCACAAGCTCGGTTTTCAGCCGTTTGGCGTTCCAGAGCACGAGCGGGCGTTTGCCCGTCAGCAGGGGAGAGAGCGCTTTGGCGGCGCTCAGCGGGTCAAGCCCGCCGCCCAAAAGCCCCTGCGCATAGGGCACGACGGCCTGCGCGCCGTTTTCCGCCGCGAGGGATATGCCGTCTTCCCGCATGAGCAGGGAGACGCGCACATTTTCCGGCAGAGCGGCGATGTATGCGGCGATGGCCGCTTCGTCGGAGAGCGTCTGTTCGTCCTGCCACGCGATCTGCGGCGCGGCGGGCGCGCTTTCCGCTTCGCGCAGGCCGGAAAGCTGCAAGAGGCGGCTGGTCAGCGTCTTGAGGCCGAGCTGCTCAAACAGCGGCAGCACGCCCGTCATATCGCCGAGGCGGCAGTCTTCCAGCGTCACATCGTCCAGCGGCACATAGCGCGTGATGGTTGCGATTTTCTTGCTCATCAGGCCGGACATGCGCCCGTCGAGCAGCTTTTCGCGCTGCCTGCCCTTCAAATCGGCGTCGGCATGATCAAGTACGTTTTCCAGTGTGCCGTAAGCGGTGAGCAGCTTGACCGCCGTTTTTTCGCCGATGCCGGGAACGCCGGGGATGTTGTCGCTTGCGTCGCCCATCAATCCCTTGAGGTCAGGGATCTGCGCCGGGGTTACGCCGAAATCTTCCAATACTTTTTCCGGCGTATAGCGCACAACTTCGCTCACGCCGCGCTTGGTGTAGAGCACGTTGCTCGTTTTGGTGACGAGCTGCATGGAGTCACGGTCACCTGTGACGAGCAGGGCGGGGATGCCTGCTTCTTCGCAGCGGCGGGCGAACGTGCCGAGGATGTCGTCCGCTTCGAAGGTCGGGCAGGTCAGAATTCTGACGCCCATTTTCGTCAGACACTCGCGGACAAGGTCGAACTGCGGCCGCAGTTCCGGCGCGGTCGGCTTGCGCCCGGCTTTATACTCGCTGTAATCCTTATGGCGGAAGGTCGGCCCGTGGAGGTCAAACGCCACCGCCAGATAGCGCGGCTGCTCGTCGCCGATCACCTTGAAGAGCATGGAAAGAAAGCCGAAAACGGCGTTGGTGAACACGCCGTCCTCGTTGGAAAGCGGGGGCAGGGCGTGGAAGGCGCGGTGCATGAGGCTGTTGCCATCCACGATGACAAAGGTATCCGGCTGAGACATGGCGTTCTCCTCTTTCAGATGGTATTCGTTCATGATTATGATACCACAAAGAAGGAGAAAATACAAACGGATTGACAAGGGACGGGGGAAACGGCGGTTTGAAAATGCCTAAATGTGCATGAAAATATAAAAACATAAACAAAAGAAGGGCGCAATCACCCTTCTTTTTCCATCTCTGCAAAAAAACGCTCAGTACCGCTCGATTTCCGCGCGGGCTTCTTCAAGCCCGGCGACCAGCTCCAGAAAAACATCCTGCGCCTGCGGCAAGCGGGTGGCGCTGCCGTCGCGAAGCAGATCGCAGAGGACCGCGGCGGGGCGGTAAACGGAGGTGACCGCCAGCTGCGCGGAAAGCCCCTTGAGCGTATGCGCCAGCATAAACGCCTGCTGAACGTCGCCCCGCGTCAGCGCATCGTTCAAGGGCAGAAGCGAAGTATCCTTCGCGAAGCGGCGCAGATGGCCGAGGTAGAACGGCAGGTCGTTTCCGTTCAGCGTGAGGCCGCCGGTGAAATCAATGGAAGAGGATGCATAAGCCATGAATGAACCCCCTTGGAATCAGAAAGATAAGAAAAGTATACCATAGGCAAAAACAAGATACAAGCGCCGAAAAAGGACGAATCATGCATAGCGGAAGTTTTTCAAAAAACGCGGCAGGAAAATATTTCCCTTTTTGCGGAGGAAAGCAGGAAAAACGGGAAGCTGAGCGAAAAAGAAAAGTTGTATTTGTATGCCTTTATGGCGGCTTGACCCAAGGAAAGGAACATCCACGATGAAGAAAAGAACGATTTGGGCGCTGGCGACGGCGCTTTTGGCGCTGCTTGTCACCGGCTGCGCGGCGCAGACGGACGGGCAGACCACGATTGTGACGAGTTTTTACCCGATGTATGTGCTGACGCTGAACGTGACGGACGGTGTTGACGGCGTGACCGTGCAGAACATGGCGGAGCAGAACGTCGGCTGTCTGCATGATTATCAGCTGCAAACCCGCGACATGGTGGCGCTGGAGGGCGCGGACGCGCTGGTCATCAATGGCGGCGGCATGGAGCAGTTTATGGATAAGGTGCTCACCCTGCGCGCAGATCTGCCGATCATCGACGCGAGCGAGGGCATCGACATGTTCCCGAGCGACGAAGATCACGACCACGACGCGCATGGCCACGATGATCATGACGAGCTGTATAACGCGCATGTCTGGCTCGACCCGAACCGCGCGATTCAGCAGGTGCGGAACATCGCGGACGGTCTGGCGGAGGCCGACCCGGATCACGCGGCGGCCTATCGGCAGAACGCGGAGCGTTACGTCGCGGAGCTGACGGCGCTTGACGAAGAGCTGAAAGCTCAGCTTGCGCCGTTTGCGGGCGCGGAGATCATCACGTTCCACGAAGCGTTTGCCTATTTTGCCGACGCGTATCATCTGCATGTGGCCGGCGTGATCGCCAACGAGCCGGGCGAAGAGCCGAGCACACGCGATATCGCCGATACCTGCGACCTGGTGACGGAGCTTGGCATCAAGACGCTGTTCGTCGAGCCGCAGTACCCGCAGAAGGCCGCCGAAACCATCGCGCGGGAGACGGGCGCTTCCATTTATACGCTCGACCCGTGCGTATCCGGCGACGGGACGAAAGAAAGCTATGAAACCATCATGCGCGAAAACGCGAAGGTACTCACGGAGGCGCTTTCCAAATGACGCAGAAAAAACCGATTCAGCCCCAGATTACGCATGACCACGCCGGGCATGCGCACGTGAACTGCCCCGGCCTTGCGCCGTGCAGGCTCTGCCGCATCGAGGTCGATCACCTGAGCGTATCGGCGGGGCAGCAGCAGCTTCTGCACGACGTCAACCTGCACATCCATTGCGGCGAGCTGACCGCGCTCATCGGCGCGAACGGCGCGGGCAAGACGACGCTCATCCGCGCGCTGCTCGGTCAGGTGGATTATAAGGGCGTGATCCGCCACCTGACCACCGACGGCCGCCCGGCGGCGGACGTCCGCACGGGTTACGTGCCCCAACAGCTCGAGTTTGACCGTTCCTCCCCGGTGACGGTCACGGATTTCATGGCCGCGTCGCTTTCCAGAAGGCCGGTTTTTCTCGGCGTGAGCAAAAAGACGCGCGAAAAGGTGATGGCCGCGCTGGCCAGAACGCACAGCGAAAAGCTCTGCAAGCGGCCGCTGGGCGCGCTTTCCGGCGGCGAATTGCAGCGCGTGCTGCTGGCGCTGGCACTGACCCCGCAGCCCGATCTGCTGATTCTGGACGAGCCGGTCTCCGGCGTGGATCAAAACGGCCTCGAGTCGTTTTATCAGACGGTGGACGAGCTGAAGCGCACCAACCATATGGCGATTCTGCTCGTTTCGCATGATCTGGACGTGGTGCGCCGCTATGCTGACCGCGTGGTGCTGATGCAGGGCACAGTCGTGCGGCAGGGCGACCCGGAAACCGTGTTTGACAGCGACGAGTTCGCGCAGGTGTTTTATACGAGAGGAGGGCGCGTATGAGCGGCGTATATGCCCTGATGGACACGCTTCTGCCCTTTGAATGGCTGCATTATACCTTCATGAAGAACGCGCTGATTGCGATTGTACTGCTGACCCCGCTGTTCGGCATGCTGGGCACAATGGCGGTGGATAATAAGATGGCGTTCTTCTCCGACGCGCTGGGGCACAGCGCGCTGACGGGCATCGCCATCGGCGTGGTGCTCGGCTGGCAGAGCCAGATGAGCGCGATGCTGCTGTTCGGCCTGCTCTGGGCGGTGCTCATCACGTTTGTGAAGCATCATTCCAAGATGAGCGCCGATACGATCATCAGCGTGTTTTCTTCGACGTCGATTGCGCTGGGCCTTGTGGTGCTCTCGCGCGGCGGCGCGTTCGCGAAGTATTCCTCTGTGCTGGTGGGCGACGTGCTCTCCGTGGCGCAGAGCGATCTGCTGGCGCTGGTGCTGGCGCTGGCCGGCACGATTGTCTGCTGGATTTTCCTGTTCAACCCGCTGCTGATCACCAGCGTCAATGCGCCGCTGGCGCAGAGCCGCGGCATCCGCTCCCGCATGACGGAATACGCGTTCACGATGCTGGTCGCCGTCGCGGTGATGGTCTCCATCCGCTGGGTTGGCGTGATGCTGATTAACTCGCTGCTGATTCTCCCGGCGGCGGCCTCCCGCAATGTGGCGCGGAGCGCGGCGGGGTATATGCGCACAAGCGTGATCATCGCGCTGTGCTGCGGCGTTTGCGGGCTGGCGCTGTCGTATTACCTCAATACCAGCGCGGGCGCGGCGATTGTGCTCTGCTGCGCGGCGGTGTATTTCGTGACCCTGCCGATGCGTAGGAAATAACCCTCAAAACCGACATTTCAGCCCGCAACGCTTGCCTGCGCCGGGCTGTTATGTTATAATCCAGCAGGAATCAGAGGAGGTGCGGCCGTGCTTGGCGTGATGACCGTCCGCAAGGATGAACTCAAGTTTCGCGAATTCGACCGATACCGCGGGTTTTACTGCGGTCTCTGCCGCGCCATCGGCCAGCGGTGCGGCAAAGCCTGCCGCATGGCGCTCAGCTTTGAAATGACGTTTCTTTCCATGCTGCTGACCTCGCTGTATGAGCCGGAAACGGGCAGCGAAATGCGCCGGTGCGCGTTTCATCCCATCCAAAAGCGGCTGATGCTGGGCAACGAAGCGATTGATTACTGCGCCGACCTGAGCGCGCTGATTTCCTATTACGACCTGCGCGACGGCTGGGAAGATGAAAAGCGCGTGGATAAGCTCGCCGAAAGCGCGCTGCTTAAAACGGCGGCAAAACGTGCGGGCGAGGCGCTTCCCCGCCAGCGGGAAGCGGTGGAGCGATACGTCGCCAAACTGCACGAGGTTGAGCAGAAAAACGACATGAATCTCGACGCGGCGGCGAACCTTTCCGGCGAGCTGCTCGGCGAATTGTACGTTTGGAAAAAAGACGTTTACGAGCGGGATTTGCGCGAGCTGGGCTTTTACCTCGGCAAATTCATTTATCTGTGCGACAGTTTTGAGGACGTCGAGCAGGATATCAAAAAGAAAAATTACAACCCTCTCATCGAGCGGTTCGAAAGGCCGGAATTCGAGGCTGAAAGCCGCGCGATGCTGGAGGATATGATGGCCCGCGCGTGCAGGGCGTTTGAGTGCCTGCCGCTGCTGGAGGATGCGCCGATCATGCGCAACATCCTCTATTCGGGTATATGGCTGCGCTTTGAAAGCGCGTGTGAGCGAAGAAAGGCGAAAAGCAAGCAATGACAGATCCTTATCAGGTTTTAGGCGTATCCCCGACGGCCAGCGACGACGAGGTAAAGAAGGCCTATCGAACGCTCTGCAAAAAGTATCATCCCGACGCGAACGTGGGCAAGCCGGACGCTGCGCAGGCTGAAAAGAAATTTATGGAAGTCCAGCAGGCGTATGAGGAGATCATGCACCGGCGGCAGGGCGGCGGACAGCGTGCGGGCAGCGGCTATAACGGCGGCGCGCAGCAGCAGAGACAGCCGCAGTATGACGACCCGTTCGCCTCGTTCTGGGGCGCTTACGGCGGAAGTGCTTATGGCAACTCGGGTTACGGCGGCTATGGAAACGCCGGATACGGCCAGACGCAGCAGGATGATTCCATCGAGATGCGCGCGGCGAAAAACTACATCGACACCGGCCACTATGCCGAGGCGCTGAACGCGCTGGGCAGCGTGCCCGCCGGAAAGCGCAACGCCCGCTGGTATTTCCTCAGCGCGCTGGCGCAGAGCGGCCTGCATAACAACGCGCAGGCGATGGAATACGCCAGACAGGCCGCGAGCATGGAGCCGAGCAACATGCAGTATCAGCAGCTGCTCAGCCAGCTTCAGGGCGGCGGAAGCTGGTACAGCCAGCAGGGGCAGGAATATGGCCGCAGAAGCGGCGGCATGAACAGCGTCTGCACGACCATTTTGATGCTGAATCTTTGCTGTGCCTGCTGCGGCGGCGGTCGGATGATGTATTATCCGATGTTCTGCTGCATCTGAGCGGCTTAAACGCAAAACATCGCGGAAAGACAGAAAAATCCGTTGGATTCTGCTTGTATTCCGCGATGCAATCTGCTATAATGAAGGCACGACGAAAGGGTTTTAGCGAGATTAGCCCTTGCGGACCTGCGAGATGGTGACTGCAATCACGATCTCGCTTTTATCGTTATCGGGGCTTTGTTTGGCCTCGACAGCGGCAGTCCGATCAGAAGGCTCCGAGAAGAGTTGGTACTCGACAATCTCCGTTTCCGTGATCGTCTTTCGCTTCATTCTCTTGACTTTCAGCTTTTGCATGGGCTTCACCTCCTTTCATCGTTTGGATAAAATGAGGTATCCGCCCTTCCGCCGTGCCTGTCAGTAAAGACTGACAAAACACATTATAGCATGCGTAAAGCCGGAAAACAATTGCTTTATGAGCTTTGACGGAAGGAAGTTTGGGCGGTTTAGCCCTTGCGGAATCGCGAGATGTTGACTGCAATCACGATCTCGCTTTTCTTTATGATATGATGAAAAAATCTCATCGAAAGCATGAATCGGAAGCTATTCTTTCCACACGGAAGGGATAGCTTTTTCTTGCATTGCGGCGCGTTTTGCTGTAAAATGCGGGTATACGTCCACGGGGAGGCTTAACATGAAGGAAATCACAAGCGTACATAATGCCGCCGTTCAGCTCCTGCGCGAGCTTCAAAAGCCGAGGGCGCGGCGGGAAAACGGCCTTTTTGTATGCGAAAGCGCCAAACTGGTGGGCGAGGCGGTTGCACTGCGGCTCGGGCAGGCGCTCTTTATCGAAAAAGGGCGCGAAGCGGAGTATGCGCAGATCGCGCAGCAGGCGGAGAGCGCGGACTGCGACCTTTATGCCGTTTCTTCGGCGGTGATGCAGGCGATCAGCACGGCGAAAACGCCGCAGGGCATTGTCTGCACGGCGCGGATTCCCGAGCCGCCGAAGGCGCTGAGCGGAAAGCGCATCGTCGCGCTGGACGGCGTGCAGGATCCCGGCAACGTCGGCACGATTCTGCGCACGGCGGACGCGGCGGGCTTTGACGGCGCGATTTTCGGCCCGGGCTGCGCGGATCTCTACGGTGCGAAGACGCTGCGAGCGACGATGGGCAGCGTGTTTCGCGTGCCGGTTCTGCCGACGGACGATCTGCCGGGGACGCTGGAGGCGATGAAGCGCGAAGGCTATGCCGTGGCGGCGACCGAACTCGGCGGGCAGGATTTTTATACATACTGCCCGCGCGGCAAGGCGATTCTGGTTATCGGCAGCGAGGGGCAGGGCATCAGCAGACCTGTCCGCGAAGCGGCGACCCACCATCTGGCCCTGCCGATGCGCGGCGGCGCGGAATCGCTCAACGCGGCGGTTGCAGCCGGCATCATGATTTACGAAATGGCAAGAGAACAAAGCTAAGGAGGAAAAACCATGCTTGAATATCGGTATGACACGCAGCTGCTCATCGACGGCCATGACCTCGATGAGGATAAGATTTACGATTATTTCGTCGATAACTTTGAAGGCGACTGCCTGATTGCTGTCGGCGACGAAGAAATGATCAAGATTCATTACCATACCAACCAGCCGTGGAAGGTGCTGGAATACTGCGCGTCCCTCGGCGAAATCTA
>CAKTXH010000079.1 GCA_934630975.1 uncultured Clostridia bacterium
TGCGCGGCAGGGTCAGGTCAAAGCCCTTGAGGTTGTTCTGGCGGACGCCGCGGATGACGATGTTTTCCTGCATGGTGAACTCCTTCATAGACTGGCGCAAAGCGTCAAAGAATGATATAATCAAAAAGAGAACATGGTTTGTGGAGGATGGCATATGCAAAAGCGCGGAAAGACGGCGCTCACGCTCGCCTGTTTTGCAGTGATGCTCGCGGCGCTGCTCGTGCTGATGGTGAGCGTCGGCGCGAAGAAGGACGGGTTTGACATTGACGAGTTCTTTACCTACGGACTGGCGAATTCATATCATCAGCCGTTTTTGAACGCGGAAACCGGGCGCTGGATCAGCGGAAAGGCTTTTTCGGATTACCTCACCGCGGACGGCCACGCGCACGAGTACCTGAACGTCTATGAAAACCAGATGGCCGACGTGCACCCGCCGCTGTATTACCTGTTCGTGCATGCGGCGTGCTCGCTGTTCCGAAATCCGCCGTTTACGAAGTGGACGGGCATCGCGGTCAACCTGCTGTTTTTCAGCCTGACGCAGCTGGGGCTGCTGCTGCTTTCCGCGCGCCTGCTCTCCGACGGGGAAAAGCTGGCGCTTACGCCCGCGGCGCTTCTGCCGGGGCTTTTGTACGGCCTGAGCGCTGGCGCGGCCTCGAGCGTCGTGTTCATCCGCATGTACGCGATGATGACGATGTGGGCGGTCTGGCTGGCGTTTGCGCTGGCCGAGCTTTGGGTGAACGGGCAGACGGTCTGGCGCATGCGCGCGCTGGCCGCCGTGCTGATCGCGGGCTTTTTGACGCAGTATTATTTTGTCGTGCTGGCTTGCATGCTATGCGGCGCGTATTTCTTTGCGCGGCTTGCGCGGCGCGAGTTTGAAAAGGCCGGGCGCTTTGCGCTCTGGTGCTTCTTTGCGCTGGCGCTGGCGGTCGGGCTGTTCCCGTGGTGCCTGAACCACATCTTCGGCGGCTATCGCGGCCGGGGCGCGATGGAAAACGCCGCGGCCGTTACGCTTGGCGACATGATCCGCTGGTTCAAAATCCTCTGGCAGACGCTCGATATGCAGCAATTCGGCGGCTTGCTGCTGATTCTGGCGCCCGTCGGCCTGGCGCTGGCCTTCTGGCCGCTCAAAAAAGCGGGGCGGGGGTTGAAACGGGGCGCGGCGCTGGCCGCTTGGACGCTGCTGGCCTGCGCGGGCTACGTGCTGGTGATCGCCGTGATCTCGCCGTACAAGGTGGATCGGTATATCTTCTGCGTTTATCCGCTGGCAACGGCCGCGCTGTTCATGCTGATTGCGCGCGGCGGCTGCCGGTTCGGTTCGCTTCAAGGTTCGGCGTGTCTGCTGGCCTGCGCGGTGCTGGCGGCCTGCGGCGCGCGCGTCAACCGTGAGCAGCAGGTGCATTATCTCTATCCGGGGGACAGCGCCTATGTCGCCGCCTGCGAGGAGAACGCCGCGCTGCCGTGCGTCGTGCTCGGCACGAACGACATGACGCAGAACACGCTGGAGCTTGCGGCGTTTGAGCATGTCTATCTGCTGGACGCGGACGACGCGGAGGGCGTTGCGCCCGCGCTCGAAGCGCTGGCGGAAAAGCCGGAAGGCTTCATCCTCTTTGAACGCTATCACGACGAGACGAACCTTGAAACCATCCTGCGCGAAACCGGGCTGGAAAGCGCCGAACTTCTGTTTGAACATCAATATCATGTCTACTGGGTGCATTAAGCCTTGAGGTATTTGCCCGGCTTCCGCTGCCGCCTGCGCTTGCGCTGGGGCAGGGTGACGGTTTCCTCCGGCAGTTCCTCGGGCTTTTTGCCCTGCAATTCGAAGAGCTTGTCGCGCAGCTTGGCGGCCAGCTCGAAGTCAAGGTTGGCGGCGGCTTGCAGCATCTTCTCCTCCGTGGAGCAGATGAGCAGGTGCAGCTCGTCCTCGCTCAGCTCCTTCACGCGCTTCACGGCGCGTTTTTTGTCGCTTTCATCCGCCGCATGGCCGATTTGCAGCACATCGCGAACGGATTTCATGACCGTCTTGGGCACGATGCCGTGCGCCTCGTTATACGCCTGCTGAAGCTGGCGGCGGCGCTGCGTCTCGAAGATGGCCTTGTTCATGCTTTCAGTCATCACGTCGGCGTACATGATCACGCGGCCGTTGGCGTTTCGCGCGGCGCGGCCGATGGTCTGAATCATGCTGACCTCGCTGCGCAGAAAGCCCTCCTTATCCGCGTCGAGGATGGCGACGAGCGCGACCTCCGGCAGATCCAGACCTTCGCGCAGCAGGTTGATGCCCACCAGCACGTCGAACACGCCCAGCCGCAGATCGCGGATGATCTCCTGCCGCTCCATCGTCTGTACGTCGGAGTGCAGATAGCGCACCTTGACGTTCATCTCGCCCAGATAGGTCGTCAGGCTCTCGGCCATCTTCTTGGTCAGCGTCGTGACCAGCACGCGGTAACCTTCGCCCGTCGTCTTGACGATTTCGGCGTAGAGGTCGTCCACCTGCCCGGTAGCGGGGCGCACGTCGATTTCCGGGTCGAGCAGGCCGGTCGGGCGGATGATCTGCTCGACGACCTGCCCCGCGTGTTCCAGCTCATAGGGCGCGGGCGTAGCGCTGACGCAGATGAGCTGACCGATGCGCTGCTCGAATTCCTCAAAACGAAGCGGGCGGTTGTCAAACGCGCTGGGCAGGCGGAAGCCGTAGGAAACCAGCGCCTCCTTGCGCGCGCGGTCGCCGTTGTACATCGCGCGGATCTGCGGCAGGGTGACGTGGCTTTCGTCGACGAAGACGATATAGTCTTCCGGGAAGTAATCCAGCAGGGTATAGGGCGCGTCGCCGGGTTTGCGGCCGTCGAAATAACGGGAATAGTTTTCAATGCCCGTGCAATAACCCAGCTCGCGGAGCATTTCGATGTCGTATTGCGTGCGCTGGGCGATGCGCTGAGCCTCGATCAAATCGCCTTTTTCCTTGAATTCCCTGATGCGCGCATCCAGATCATGCTCGATGTCGCCGATGGCACGGTCGATGGCTTCGCGCGGGGTGGCGTAATGCGTCGCGGGGTAGACGGCGACGTGCTCGAGCACCATCAGCGTGTGGCCGCTCACCACGTCGATGGCGCTGATGCGGTCGATTTCGTCCCCGAAGAATTCTACGCGGAGCGCGCTCTTGTCGTACCCGGCGGGAAAGATTTCCACCACGTCGCCACGCACGCGGAACGTGCCGCGCTCAAACTCGATGTCGCTGCGGTCGTATTGAATTTCGACGAGCTGGCGAACCAGTTCGTCGCGCTCCATTGCCATGCCGGGGCGGAGCGAGATCATCATGCCCTCGTATTCGGACGGGTCGCCCATCGAATAGATGCATGACACCGACGCGACGACGATCACATCCCGCCGTTCGCGCAGCGCCGCCGTCGCGCTGTGGCGCAGACGCTCGATTTCCTCGTTGACCGCGGAGTCCTTTTCAATATAGGTATCGGTGGAGGCGATGTATGCTTCCGGCTGGTAGTAGTCGTAGTAGGAGACGAAATACTCCACCGCGCTGTCCGGGAAGAACTCGCGGAACTCGGCGCAGAGCTGCGCGGCCAGCGTCTTGTTGTGCGCGATAACCAGCGTCGGGCGCTGCACGCGCTCGATGACGGAGGCCATCGTGTAGGTTTTGCCCGAACCTGTGACGCCCAGCAGCACCTGACAGGGCATGCCGCTCTGCACGCCCTGCGTCAGCGCCTCGATGGCCTGCGGCTGGTCGCCCTGCGGCTTGAACGGAGATTTGAGAACAAAGCGCCCTTCCTGCATCATGACCTCCTGCTTTTCGGAAACATCCCGTTTTCGTATGATTCCCTATTATAGCATAGATAAAAAATGGGAACAAGCGTTCTTATAAAATTGTAAATGGAAAATGATGCAAAAAAGGCTTCGCGCCTTGACGCAAAGCCTGAAATGCAGTAAAATGTAGTCAAGAGTTGGGGCTCTTGCGACAGTGATCTTTCGCTTTCGCGGAAAATCAAAGAGAAGCGCCGCCGCCGTGTAAGAATTGGCGTCTTACACGGTGGTGGCGCTTTTACTTACGGGGACGCAGACCGAAGTACAGCGTCAGCATAAGAGAAGCGACAGACAGAATAGCGCAGAAAAGTTCGTTATTCGTCATCTGTGACCACCTCGCTTTCGGCTTTTGTAAAGCGAAAGCGGGAAAACGACCGTGCAAGACCTCTTGACTACGCAGACAGTATATCACAAGGCTGAACCGATGACAAGCGTGAAGTGAATGAGACTCATGGTCAGGGAAAGTCAGAAAAGTTTTTTTGAAAGCAGCCTGCATAAAAGAAGGCAAAATGAGCCAAAAATGAAAAAATCGAAAGTGCATAATTCAAATACAAGGGCTTTTTCACCCCGGTCAGTCCCTTCGGGCAGGCGGTTTGCAGGGGCGAAAACGCGTTGGGTTATTTGTCGCCTGCGAAGAAAAAAGGTGCGAAAAACCGGGGACGGTGCTATAATATAGGCACAGAGAGGGAACGGAAAAAGACAAGCCGTTCCAAGAAAAACCAAGTGATTTTCCGATCAGAAGGAGTGCTGGATATGACCGCTATTTTCGTCTTTGCTGCGTTGATCATTGCGAATGTTGCGTATTGCGTCTTTGATGGGCGTCGGGCGGAAGCTGCGCGCCAGATTGATGATTTCTACCGCGTCGAGTTCAAGAAGAACTACGGCGTGAAGGATGAAATCGCGGCCCAGAACTGGTATTGATCGTTTCGTTTAAACATGAAAAGCGGATGGCTTCGGCTGTCCGCTTTTTTTCTGTCTTTTCAAATCTTTGTGATTATGCCTTTGCAAGAAAGTTGACAAAAAGACAATAAAATAAAAAGACGATTTGTCAACTTTAAAAATGCGATGCAAGCTGAAAAATCCAAAAAGAATCGGAAAATCAACGAAAAATTTCAAAAACTTCTTGACAAAGCTTTGCAAACGGCTATATAATGGCGTTGCACTTTTGAAAACCAAATTGTAAATGCCCGGTAGCAGCCGGATCGAAAGAATTGGGGAGGATATCAACCATGAAAAAGTTTGCAACGATTGCTTTGACGCTGGCGATGGCCGCGACTGCGGCCTGCGCGAGCGCGACCACCGTGGGTATCTGCCAGCTTGTGCAGCACGAGGCGCTGGACGCCGCGACGCAGGGCTTTAAGGACGCGCTGACCGAGAAAATGCCGGACGTAAAGTTCGACGAGCAGAACGCCGCGGGCGATGCGGCAACCTGCGTCACCATCACCAGCAAGTTCGCCGCCGACGGCGTGGATCTGATTCTCGCCAACGCGACCGCGCCGCTTCAGGCCGCCGTTTCCGCGACCGGCGATATCCCGATTCTCGGCACCTCCGTCACGGATTACGCGACCGCGCTGGGCATGAAGGAATGGAACGGCACGACCGGCATTAACGTCTCCGGCACGAGCGACCTTGCGCCGCTGGACGGCCAGGCCGCGATCATCAAGGAGCTGTTCCCGGATGCGAAGAACATCGGTCTGGTCTACTGCTCCGCTGAGGCCAACTCCGTTTACCAGATCACCGTGATCAAGGGCTACCTCGAGGAGATGGGCTATACCTGCACCGAGTTCGCCTTCACCGATTCCAACGACGTTGCCTCCGTCACCCAGTCCGCGGCGGACGCGAGCGACGTGATCTACATCCCGACCGATAACACCGCTGCGGCCTACACCGAGACGATTGCCAACGTCCTCATCCCGGCGAAGGTGCCGGCCGTCGTGGGCGAAGAAGGCATCTGCCGCGGCTGCGGCGTGGCGACCCTGACCATCAGCTACTATGACCTCGGCTACAAGACCGGCGAAATGGCGGCCGATATCCTCGTGAACGGCGCGGATGTGAGCACGATGGCGGTTGAATCCGCCCCGAACTTCACCAAGAAGTACAACGCCGCCAACGCCGAGGCGCTGGGTCTGACCATCCCGGAGGGCTACGTTGCGATTGAGTAATCGCATTTGAAAGACATTCACATGAGCCAAGGAAGCGGCTAGAACGCTCCCTTGGCTTCATGCGTATAAAGAGGAGGACAATCCCGTGGAGATTGCCAAGCTGTTTAACGCGCTCCCCAGCGCCGTTTCGCAGGGCGTAATTTGGGGCATTATGGCGATTGGTGTGTACATCACCTATCGGATTCTGGATGTGGCCGATCTGACGGTGGACGGCAGCATCGCAACCGGCGGCGCGGTGGCCGCCGTGCTGATCATCGGCGGCTGCAACGTCTGGGTCGCGATGGTCGCGGCGTTTCTGGTCGGCATGCTCGCCGGCCTTGCGACGGGTCTGTTCCATACATTCATGGGCATCCCGGCGATTCTGGCGGGCATTTTGACCCAGCTCTCGCTGTATTCCATCAACCTGCGCATCCTCGGCGGCAAGGCCAACATGGCCGTCAGTGTCAATAACTATCCGCTGATCGTTTCCGCCCGCAATGCGCGCGCGCTGTCGCTTTCCAACCCGTTCATCATTCTGGCGGTGCTCGCCGTCGCGGTGATCGCGCTGCTGTATTGGTTCTTCGGCACGGAACGCGGCTGTTCGCTGCGCGCAACCGGCGCGAACGCCAACATGGCGCGCGCGCAGGGCATCAACACCAACGCCGATAAGGTGCTGGGTCTGATGCTCTCCAACGGCCTTGTCTCCTTCTCCGGCGCGCTGCTGACGCAGTATCAGGGCTTTGTGGATGTCGGCATGGGCCGCGGCGCAATCGTCATCGGTCTGGCCGCCGTCATCATCGGCGAAGTGGCGTTCTCCAAAATCTTCCATAACTTTGCGCTCAAGCTGCTGGCCGTCGTCATCGGCGCGATTCTGTATTATATCGTCATTCAGGTCGTGCTCTGGCTGGGTCTGAACACCAACGACCTCAAGATGCTTCAGGCACTGGTCGTCGCCATGTTCCTCGCCGTTCCGTATTGGAAGAACCGCTATTTCAAGAAGAAGGGGGACGCGAATCATGGATGAGCGCATCATGCTGAATATCAACCACATCGCCAAGACGTTTAACCCCGGCACGATCACCGAAAAGCGCGCGCTGACGGATGTGGATCTCAAGCTCAACGAGGGCGATTTCGTCACGATTATCGGCGGCAACGGCGCGGGCAAATCCACCACGCTCAACGCGGTGGCGGGCGTGTTTGCCGTGGATCGGGGCACGATTGAAATCGCGGGCGTGGACGTGACCCGCCTGCCGGAATACAAGCGCGCCAAATATCTGGGCCGCGTGTTCCAGGATCCGATGACCGGCACCGCCGCCACCATGAATATCGAAGAGAACATGGCGCTGGCCATGCGCCGCGGCGAAAAGCGGACGCTGCGCTGGGGCATTTCCAACATGGAGCGCGATATGTACCGCGAACAGCTCCGCACCCTCGGCCTTGGGCTGGAGGAGCGCATGAACAGCAAGGTTGGCCTGCTCTCCGGCGGTCAGCGGCAGGCGCTGACGCTGCTGATGGCCGCGCTGCGCACGCCGAAGCTGCTGCTGCTTGATGAGCACACCGCCGCGCTCGACCCGAAAACCGCCGCCAAGGTGCTCGAGCTGACCGAAAAGATCGTCGCTGAGCAGAAGCTGACCGCGATGATGGTCACCCATAACATGAAGGATGCGATTGCGATGGGCAACCGCCTGATCATGATGAACGCGGGGCGTATCGTCGTCGATGTGCGCGGGGAAGAGAAGAAGAAGCTCACCCGCGAAGACCTGATGCAGCTTTTCGAAAAGGCCGCCGGGCAGGAGATCGAAAACGATCGGATGCTGCTCTCTTAAAACCGCCGCGAAGCGAAGAAGGGAGTTTGAGGGATGAAATCCCTCAAGCAGGTTTGGGCGGCAGCCCATCGTATCCCATCAAAAAGAAACGAAGTTTCAGAGCAGGCCGCAAAGCGGTCTACGATTGAAACGGGTTTAAACCGCAAAAGCGCCATAGCCTCTCTATACAGAAACCGCCGCGAGTTTTGGATTCGCGACGGTTTTTCTGTATGAACTTCATCATTCCTGCGCCTTCCGTTTTCCCCTGACTTTTTGCGCGGTCGCCTGATAGCTCATATCCAGCAGTGTTTTGAGGGTTTCGTCGGGCGCGCTTCCGTCCAGCGCGGCGGTGATCCAGTTCTCCTTGCTCATGTGATAAGCGGGGAAGAGGCCGGGCAGACCGCGAAACGAGCCGATCACAACGGGATCACATTTCATGTTTACGATGTCAATGCGCGCATCCGACGGCAGGCCGAGTTTCTGCGCGGGGATGTTCATCACGAGCGCAAACCACTTGCGGTTGCCCGCGTGGCGGAAGACGGCGGAAACGTTGTCATCCGAAAAGGGATAATCCGGCTCGACGCTGTATGTGTCGAAGATGTACCGGGTCAATTCGGCGCGGGTCATAGGCGAGCCTCCGCCAGATGGCGGTCGATCATATCGACCTTCGCACTGCGTCCCATCAGCGCGTAATATCTGCGCCAAAGCTTAACGGATTGCAGCGGGATGACTTCGCCATCCAGCGTGAGCGTTTCGACAATCTGTTCCTTTTGAAGGGAGCAATCGTGTGCCATGCCGTCCGAAACGATGGAAAAGCCGGCCATGACGTCCACATCCACGCCGTCGATGACAAATTCCATGAAGCATTTCGTCCTGTATTTGTCGTTGGGGCTCGGCGGCAGGAGCGTGCCCATCTCGCAGAGAAGCTGACGGGCGCGTTCTGCGTCGTCATCCGCAACCATCAGGTCGATGTCGTGAAATTCGGGCGCGATGCGCTTGAAATAGAGCAGCATAGACGCGCCGAGCGCCCACGTGATGCCCGCGTCGTTGAAGCGCGCCGCGATGCGTTTGAGAACGGTGATTTTGGTATCGGCGTCCATATCGAGTTCCCTCCATATTTACTGGGTTCAGTATAGCGGGAAAGCAGGAAAAAGTCAAACCCCGCGTGCCGTTTTCGCCCGCGATGCGGAAGGCTTGGGGCATGAAAAAAGCCGGAGAGAAAATCTCTCCGGCCCAGAAGGAAACGGATTACAGTTCGCCGTTCAGGATGGCGTCGATCACGACATGGCCGACGGTGAAGTTGTTCTTCATCGCGGTGGCGAAGATATCGGCGGATTCAACGCTGGACTCGGACGCGAGGGAATCCACGAAGTTCGGATCCCAGAGGCTCTCCGGGGAAGCGCCGTTCATAAACACGTCGGTGTTGACGGAATCGCGGATGATGATGTAGCGGTCGAGCATGCCGAGGCGGTCGAGCACGACGGCCAGCGCGTTATCCTCCATCTCGGTGAGGGCATACGGATCGGGGCAGCCGTAGGTCTCGGCCATCAGCAGCGCGTTCTCGTGGTCGTGCTGGCCCTTCCAGTAGTTATCGCCGGTGACGGTCGTGCCGCGCAGCACCTTCGGGTCGCGGACGGCCCAATCGGCGTTATCGAACGTGGCGGCCATGAACGCGCGGGTCTTTTCGGTGGTCTCGATCTCCACATCCTTGACGAGGTTATAGACCTTGTCGCAAAGCTCCTGATTGAGGATCTTGCAGGAAGCGTCGTCGTAGCTCTCGTCGTGGAACCACGTGGTTTCCACGTCGGTGGTCAGCTCGCGGGCGTCGGCATGGTGGCCGAGGTCGAAGTCAACCGTCGCGGTGATGACGAACACATCGCCCATCACGCCGTACTCGATGGCGGAACCCGCGCAGCCGGTGCTGATGATGTAAGCGTTGCTGAAATCGAAGCGATCATCCATCAGGATGGCCTGAAGGGTCATCGCGGTGTTGACCTTGCCCATGCCGGTCACGCAGAGGGCGACGCCGTCCTTGACGTACAGCGGGTTCGGGCAGCCGGCCACGTCGTAGCTCTCGCCGCCATCGCAGTAGGCTTCGTAGTAATACTGAGCCTCGCCGGGGAAGTCGCCGGCCATTTCGCCGCTTTCAAACTTCGGCAGGATCAGCGCCTTGATGGCGACAGGCTCGGCCAGCGCGAGGGACGCGCAGACGATGAGCAGAGCGGCAACGAGCAGAGCAAGCAGTTTCTTCATGGATGAAGTTCTCCTTTCAGCATTGCGAAATCAAAATCCGAACATTATTTCTCGCTTTGAGATTTTTGAACGGATTTTTAATGAACGAGTTGCATTGTACCACGCTTTGCGTTCGGAATCAAGAGGGAAAATAGATTTTGATTGAGATATAAAACGGACACGCCGCAGCGCGTCCGTTTATATGGGAGGTGCAGGAACCTCAGGTTCCTGCCGGAGCGCGAGGCAGCGCCTCGCCCGTTCTTTACTTCTTCTTGCCCAGATACGCCTCGCGAACCGATTCGTTCTTCAATAGCTCTTCGCCAGTGCCGGTCAGGGCGATGGTGCCGGTTTCCAGCACATAGCCGTAATCCGCGATGCGCAGGGCGGCGTTGGCGTTCTGCTCGATCAGCAGAACGGTGATGCCGTCGTCGTTGACGCGGCGGATGATGGAAAAGATGTCCTTCACAATCAGCGGCGCAAGACCCAGCGAAGGCTCGTCCATCATCAGCACTTTCGGGCGGCTCATCAGCGCGCGGCCGACCGCGAGCATCTGCTGCTCGCCGCCGGAAAGCGTGCCCGCCAACTGCCAGCTCCGCTCTTTCAGGCGCGGGAAAAGGGTATAGACATATTCCATGTCGCTGGCGATGCCGTCCTTGTCGCTGCGCAGAAACGCGCCGATTTTCAGGTTTTCCGCCACCGTCATATCCGGGAAAACGCGGCGGCCTTCCGGCACGTGGATGATGCCCCGGCGGACGATCTCCTTGGCGGGCAGGCCGACCAGCTCTTCCCCGCCGTAGAGAATGGAGCCGCTCTGCGGCTTTTGCAGGCCGGATATCGCGCGCAGGGTGGTCGATTTGCCTGCGCCGTTCGCGCCGATGAGCGTCACAATCTGCCCTTCTTCAACCGTCAGGTCGATGCCCTTGAGCGCGCGGATGCCGCCGTAGGAGACGTGCAGATCCTTGATTTCAAGCTTCATCGTCGTCACCTCCCAGATAGGCGCGGATCACGTCGTCGTTCTGCTGAATCTCCGCCGGGGTGCCCTCGGCAATCAGGCCGCCGTAGTTGAGCACGTAGATGCGGTCGGAGATATCCATGACAACGTCCATGTGATGCTCGATGAGCAGCACGGTCAGGTGGTAGCGGTCGCGGATGCCGCGGATCAATTCCGTCAGCTCGGCGGATTCCGCGGGGTTCATGCCCGCCGCAGGCTCATCGAGCAGAAGGAGCGTCGGCTGCGTCGCCAGTGCGCGGGCGATTTCCAGCTTGCGCTGCATGCCGTAAGGCAGGCTGCTGGAAATTTCGTCGCGCACTTCCCACAAGCCCATGTAGGTCAGCAGCTCTTTGGCGCGTTCGTAGGCGCGCGCTTCCTCTTTGCGATAGCGCGGGGAGCGAAGCACCGCGCCGAGCCACGAGGCGGTCAGCCGCACATGCTGGGCAATCAGCACGTTATCCAGCACCGTCAGCGCCTTGAACAGGCGGATGTTCTGGAACGTGCGCGCGATGCCCGCGCTGGCGATGCGGTCCGGGCGCATGCCGGTGATGCTGCGCCCCTGTAAGGTGACGCTGCCCTCCGTGGGCGTGTAAACGCCGGTGATCATGTTGAAAGCGGTGGTCTTGCCCGCGCCGTTCGGGCCGATGAGCGCCACGATTTCCTGACTGTCGATGTGCATGCTCAGGTCGCTGACGGCGACAAGGCCGCCGAAGCGCATCGTGGCGTGGGTGACTTCCAGCACGCGTTTATTCATGACCGCTCACCTCCCTGCCGTGGCCGCTGAGCGCCTTGAGACGCTTGCCGATGGAGCTCCACGTGACCTCGTTGTGGCCGAACAGGCCGTTGCGGAAGAACAGAATGACAATCAGCAGCAGCACCGAGAAGACGACCATGCGCATGCCGGAAACGCCGCTCTCCGGCCAGAAGGGAAGGAAGGGCAGCGGCCCATCCAGCACGCGCAGCCATTCCTGACCGATGGTGACGATGAACGCCGCAAGCACCGAGCCGGAAATGGAACCCATGCCGCCCATGACGACGATCATCAGAATATCATACGTGCGGGAGACTTGGAACACGTCCGGGCCGATGGTGCCGATGTAGCTGGCGAACAGGCCGCCGCCGACCGCCGCCAGGAACGCGCTGAGCATAAAAGAAAGCATCTTATGGCGCAGCAGCGACACGCCCATCGACTCCGCCGCGATTTCATCCTCGCGGATGGCCTTGAACGCGCGGCCATAGCTGGAGGAAATCAGCAGGGCGATAAACAC
>CAKTXH010000080.1 GCA_934630975.1 uncultured Clostridia bacterium
CTTGCTTCCGCGAATCATCAGAATGCCGATGGTGATAACAGATACCAGATAGACAGCGTCAAAAAGCGTTTCAATAAAAGCCTGCATAGTTGTTGTTCTCCTTTTCTTGTTTTGTCGTTTGATGTTTCAGTTACAGGGACAGCCGGTTGCCGGATCGGCAGTCAGGCGACGCTTTCTCCATAGGAGTCTGCGTATTTGAACCCGTGCAGAGCATGGCGCTCCGCACAAGGTTGTCAGCACATTTTTTCTTTATCCCGCTGTTTTTTCGGGATGTGCTTTTCTTTATGAACGTTGTTCAATTTGTTGGTGAAAAAAATTCCCACCGATCAGTAGGAACTTAATAAAGGAGTCTTCGGACCATTTCAAGAACGGTCGAGGGGTCGTAGTCCTGCCGCAACAAAGCGGACAGCATCAGCGAGAACAGAACACTTGCCAGCTTTTCTTCGGTAAAATCCTCCGTAAAAGCATCCGGGCGAATCTTTTGATCCTGCGTCATGACGAAGCACAGTGCATCCAGAATGTGCTGCCAAGCATGCTGCATGCGCCCCTTGCCGTCCTCTTTCTCTTTTCGCATAAAGCCCAGAGAATGGAGGGTGAAGAACCCGGGGTACTGCTCACTGCCGTAAGCCATCCGTCCGTACATCCATGTGATACAGCGCTCAACACTTTGAAACACGGACATGTCGCTCGGGCGGTGAAAGATCTCACTCCAGACGCTTTCCACAGTCGCGCCGACCAAATCAGCCTTGGAATCAAAATAGTTGTAAATCGAGCCGACTGACACGCCGCACGCTGCTGCCACAGAACGAATACTGACCGCTGACCAACCTTGCTGCCGAATCAATTCCCGACTGGTTTGCAGGATCTCCTCCTTGGATGTCACAATCTTATTCACTCGATCACCTCAATATGAACATCGTTCAATATGATTATAGTCACCTGCCCGCATCCTGTCAAGAGGGTTTTTCGCAGAGGGGAAACGGCCCGAAAGGGTCTGTAAAGGTTCCTTCAACATTCGCATCTCTCCCGACCTGCACCGCCGCGCCGCCCTCTACGCTTCCGCCCATCAAACCACGCTTAACCGTGTTGTTGAAAGCGCGCTTGAACATTACGTACCGTCTTACTGATCTTTTCACTCATATTTTCCCCGCCTCCGGACAAACTACCGCCGGAGGTGTTTTTTGATGAGTCCGAAAGAATTGCTTTATATCGACGACGCGCTCGGCCACGAGCAGTTTCTCATCGCGCAATGTCAGGAAGCCGAATCTGCGCTGAGCGATCCGCAGCTCAAACAGCATGTTCGCCAGCTTCAAAACAGCCATCAGCAGCTTTTCAACCGCCTGATGGCGCTCGTTTAAGGAGGCGCAGCCATGAATAACGATCAGCAGATTATGGAAAACCTGCTTCTAACGACAAAGGGCGTCTGCGATTTGTATCTGCACGGCGCGATTGAATCCGCCACGCCGAACGTTCATCAGGCGTTCGATGGCGCGCTCGGCGAAAGTCTGGATATGCAGTCCGGCATCTACGCCGAAATGTCCAGCCGCGGCTGGTATCAGAATCAGCAGGCCGACGCGCAGCAAATCGCGCAGGTTCGCCAGAAATTCTTGATGAACTGAATCGAGTAGGAGGGGGTGATTAACCCCCGTCCTCTCACCGCACCGTGCGTACCGTTCGGTACACGGCGCGTCCAATACAAGCAGTCTGAATCAACTCATACGCCGGGGAGAGTTCAAAGAATCCCGCGCGTATGAGTCTTTCATTTGTTATGCCTCTTGTCACGGCTCCCGTGTTCGCCGTAAACCAATATCCTCTGCGGCTGTTGGCAGCCGTATGTGCGTAGTATTCCGGCACGCCTAGCTTCACAAGGTTTCTCAATTTGGTCTTCGGTTTCTTCCATTGCTTCCAGATGTATGCACGGATTCGGTGCCGCAGCCATTCGTCCCATTCCTGCATTTTCGTCTTTAGGGACGCTATCCCGTAGTAGTTCAGCCATCCTGTCATGTAGACCTTTGTTTCCTGCATGACCTTTCGGACATTGACTCCACGGTTTCGCTTCGTGATTGCGCGCAGCCTGTTCTTCGCTTTCAGCAGGGCTTTGGGATGGACACGAATGAACAGCCCATCCTTTCCCTTGCCGTATGCGAAGCCCAGAAACTTGAAGTTCTTCGTCGCATTCACCTTGGCGATATGGCTTTTGTCCCGGTTCACCCTCAGTTTCAGCTTCCCTTCCAGATAACGGATGCTGCTTTCCAGCAGCCTTTCCGCCGCTCTCTGACTTTTGCACAGCAATACGATGTCGTCCGCATACCGAATCACCGGCACGCCGCGCCTTTCGTATTCCCAGTCAAACTCATTCAGGTACACGTTTGCCAATAAAGGTGACAGTGGGCCGCCCTGCGGGCTTCCTTCCGTCGTGGCAATCTTTACGCCGTTTTCCATCACTCCGCTTTTCAGAAATTTCTTAATCAGCTGAATGACCCGCTCATCTTTTATGGTTTCCCGCAAAAGGTTCAGCAGCTTTTCATGGTTCAGCGTATCGAAGTACTTGCTCAAATCGAGCTGTACTGCCCATTCATACCCTTCATCCGCATATCCCCGAATCTTGAAGATGGCATCCTGCGCACTTCTTCCTGGCCGGTAGCCATAGCTCCCTTCCGAAAACTTCGGTTCATACAGTGGCATGAGCTGTTGAGCGATTGCCTGTTGCACAATCCGGTCTTTGACCGTGGGAATCCCCAGCTTGCGTACTCCTCCATCCGGCTTCGGAATCTCCTTCCGTCTCACCGGCGTTGGCTTGTACTTTCCGCTTCGGATTGCTTCAGTCATTTCTTTGCCGTGTTCCTTGAGCCATGGGAGCGCTTCTTCTACGGTCATTCCGTCCACTCCCGGCGCTCCCTTGTTTGCCTTCACCCGCTTGTAAGCCCTGTTCAGGTTATCTCTATACAGGATTGCTTCAAGCAATTTCTGGCTTCTGCCTGCCGTTTCTTCGTTCCCCGGCTGAACGGCACTCTGCGCTCCTGCATACCCTTCGCATTCCGTGCTATCTCTTTGCAGGCAGCTCCTGACGTTTTCTGCGTTCTTCATGCCGTCCTCCTTCTCTCGATTACTCCGGCTTGTATTGGTTCCGCCCTTCCCTTGAGTTTTTCCCCCCAAGGTACTATGGCTTCGGCTGACTTCTGCGCGTTCAGCGCAGCCTTGCAGCTGCGGTTACGCCTTTCGGCGCGTTCCGCGCAGACCTCCCCGGGTACCACACATTTCTTTCCCTCCATCTACCTGCCGCATTTACCACATGCGATTCCGTGTAGCTATTGGGCTTCGACTTGACATGCAGCCTTACCCTCGCATATAGCCTTCTATGCGGTTTCTGTTCGTCAGGCCAGAGGTTTGCCCGTGGTTAGTCTGTTCCCACATCCGGCTTCCTTCAGATTCCGTCTCACGACGGACACCCTTGCCTTCGGCTATCTCCTTCCCGCTACCGGGCGGATTCGGGTCTTTCACCCTCTAGAAACGTGCGCCGCCGGGCGCACATGATCAAACGCCGTGCGGTTTTGTATGCCGCACGGCGTTTTGTATTCAGCTTTCTCCGGGCGCCGACGCTTCGGATGCCTCTTCTTTTTCACAGATCATAAAAGGATATTTTCCTTTTCCCTGCTGAATCAGCGCGGCAAAGCGATAGGTTTTCTGCGTCGTCTTTTCCTCGCTGTTGGGATCGGCGACCAGCAGCTCCCCGTTTTCGGCAATCCCGCGCAAAACGATGTAATGCCCGCTTGTCGCAAAATAGCCTTTGCCGACATACTCGATAATCGGATTTCCCTTGCGCAGCGTGTTTTCAATCGCGCGCGCATCCATCTTGCGCCAGCGGCCTTCGATTCCGTATTCGGCCAGCAGCAGCCGAAGCGCCTCCTGCCCCAGCCCGTTGCCGCGGTACAGCTCCATCTGCCCCGCCAGCCGCATGATTTCATCCGGCTCGGGCGCGTCCTCCGGCTCAAAACGCCCGATCACCATCGCCACGCAGGCCGCCCCGCAGCCGGATTCCGATACCGTGATTTCCCGCTCTTCCCACGTAAATACAGGCTCCGTATAATCATGCTGATTGTACAGCGGCATGTCGAGCAGCACAGGCTCGGTCTTTCGTTTCTCTGCGGCCGCAGACGCGCCGAAAAGCAGCGCGGCCGCCAACGTCAGTGTGAAAGCCTTTTTCATTACAGCACAATATCTCCCGGCCGATAGCCCTGCGGCAGCGGCTCCTCCTCTTCAAAAACAATCGACGGATCGCGCAGGGTTGGAATGAACGCCGCATACGGGATGCGCGGGAATTCACAGCCGTAGCTGCTCGCGCCGAACCATCCGCCCTCATGCGCGCGCAGATTGAGGTCGCGCGCAAACTTCGTGCGGTTGGAACAATCGTGAATCAGCGGCTGCCAACGCTCGCACGCGGCGGTTTCCATCAGGGAAAGGGTCAAATCCCGGCTCCAAATCGGGGAAATATAGCCCTGACGCGCCATATACAGGCTCTCGCCCTCGTAATTATCGATGTTGTTCGGATTCAGATGCAGCTCGGCGCAGTTCATAAAGTCCAGCCCCGTCGCCAAAATCTTGTCCTTCTTTTTCATGAACGTTTCGTACAGTTCCGGCGTAATCGGCGTTTCAATGCCCACATACCGAATGTATTTCTTGGCCGTCGCGATGTTTTCAATCACGCGATCCGCACACCCGGACGCGCCGAGGTTGAAGCGCAGCTCGTCCAGCCCCGCCTCGCCCAGCGCGCGCAGGTTTTCCTCCGTCGCCAGCGTTCCGTTGGTGTACATGTGCTGATGAACGCCCGCCTCGTGGAATTTGCGGATGATCCCGTAGTATTTTTCGATCTCCATGAACGGCTCGAGATATACATACGCAATGCCTGTCGGCTTTTTCTGAATGGACAGCAGCAGGTCGATGTCGTCCTCATAGAACTTCGTCCCGCCGATTTCCCACATGCCCTCGCCGATGGGCGGCTGGCAATCCAGCTCACCATAATTATAGCAGAATTTGCACTGAACATTACACTTATTCGTCTTTCGAACCGCACTCAGCCCCGTTCCCAGCAGACAGGAGCAGCAGCCGCGCGGGAACTTCGCCCGATCCCCCACGAAATACGTCCGCCCGGATAGGCTTTCCAGCCCCTCGATTTTCGCCGCCATCGCTTCGCGCCGCTTGTTCACCGCGGTTTCGATCTGAGCCAGCGCCGCAAGGGCAATCTCCTGCTGATGGGGCATCAGCTCCTCCTCTTCAGGCAGAGCGGCGAAGAATTCAAACCACATCAGCGCATCTTTTTTCGAAATTTTCATACCTGTACCTCCCTATGCGGCTTTTGACGCAAACAAAAGTATTTTATCACAGAATTTCAAAAAAGTACAGCGCTCGTTCGGCTTTAGATTGGGTTTACCTTGATGAAACGTAACAAAAAAGAGACCGCAATATTCTCACGATCTCTTTTTGGCGGAGAGTTAGGGATTTGAACCCTAGGTGGGGTATCAGCCCACACACGATTTCCAGTCGTGCGCCTTAGACCACTCAGCCAACTCTCCATTCATTGGCCGCTGCTCAATCAGCGAAGCCTATTATACATGAGATTGGGGAAACTGTCAACCCTTTTTTTACAAAAAATGCGAGAAATGCAAAACTTCTGCATTTCCCGCGAAAAATTCAGTTGTTGTCCCCGTTTTCAGTTGCCACAAGCAGGTGATGCGACTGGCTCATCAGCACACGGCGGCATCGGAAATACGCCGGAACCAGGAAGATATCCGCCGCAACCCATGCCAGCGGGCTGCCCAGCGCCGCGCCGAAATACCCCAGCGCCGGTACGAGGAACATGCCTGCAAGGCTGCGTGCTACCATCTCCATCACGCCGGCCAGAATCGCGAACATCGAAAAGCCCATGCCCTGAATCATGAAGCGCACGACATTCACCAGCGTCAGCAACGGATAGGCGACCACATTGGTGATCATGTATGTCTGCGCCAGTTCGACAAGCTGCGTGCTGCTGTCGCCAGAAACGAACAGCCCCGTCAGCGAGCGGCCAAAGACCCACGCAATGCCGAACGCCAGCAGCGAATACCCAAAGCCCATCAGCGAAGCGGAATAAAGCCCCTTATTCAGGCGTTCATAACGGCTTGCGCCGACGTTCTGCGCGCCATAAGTTGCCATCGTCGAGCCGAGCGCGTCGAACGGGCAAGCCAGAAAGTTGAGCACCTTGCTCGCCGCCGTCACCGCCGCGACAGACAGCGAACCGAGCGAATTCACCGCAACCTGCAAAATCACGCTGCCGATGGCCGTAATGGAGTATTGCAGCCCCATCGGCACACCGTAGGCGCAAAGCTCCGTCATGCGTTTAGATTGCGGTTTCCACTCCTGCCGGGTGATGTGCAGAATCGGCACCTTCACCATGATGAACACCAGGCAGAGCGCGCCGGAAATCGCCTGACTGAGCACCGTCGCCAGCGACGCGCCGAACACGCCGAGCTTGAAAAACAGGATAAAGACCAAATCCAGAATGACGTTGAGCACAGAGGACAGCACGAGGAAGAACAGAGGCGTTTTGCTGTCGCCCAATGAGCGCAGCCAGCCGGAAAGCAGGTTGTACAGGAACGTAAACGGGATGCCCGCGAAAATGACGACGATATAGTTGTACGCCTGCTCGAAGCAGTCCTCCGGCGTGTTCATCACCCGCAGGATATCCGCGCAGTACACCACCGTCAGCACGGTCATCACAAGCGCAAACACGATGGAAAGCCACGTGCCGTTGGCGACAAATTCGCGCATGCGGCTTTCCTCGTGCGCGCCGAACTGCTGCGCCACCGGGATCGCAAAGCCCGAGCATATGCCCATGCAGAAGCCGAGCACCAGAAAGTTGATCGAGCCGGTCGCGCCCACACCGGCAAGCGCCTCCACGCCGAGGAAGCGGCCGACAATCAGCGTGTCGACCAGATTATATAGCTGCTGAAACAGCATGCCGGCCAGAAGCGGCAATGCAAAGCCGAGAATCAAGCGGACGGGCGAGCCCTGCGTCAAATCCTTGGTCATCAAAATCTCCTCATCTTTGTTCTTGCAAACGGGAATTCTTTTTCTTTGAAAATCAGCGGTATTATACACGCTTCTCATAAGCTTTTCAAGACGGAAGATTCCACATCTGCGCCGGATTTTCTCAGACCATAATGCACAAAGAAGCCGGATACGCTTGATGGCTTTTCCGCCGCTGGCGCGGACGAACAATCCACCTCCACTTTTTTCCATCAGTAATTTTTTCTTTTCCCTCGCCCGCCCGACAGTGTGCTTATTTCTGCCGGGCCGCGAGCTTCGCGTTTTCCTCCGCCTGCATCCGGCAGGCCATCACCACAAACGCCATGCATGCCGCCACAATCGGCACGCCGAAACCAAAGAGAACCGCCGCTTCCACCATCGTCATTTGAACCCCGCCTTTCCTGCCTGTTCATTATTTTGAAGATATGCCGTTTTTATGAAAGATACCGCGCAATGCTGCGCACGTTCACCCGTTTGCCGCCGCCCGCAGCCTCCACACGCCCGTCGGCAAGCATCGCGTACACCGTTGATCTCGTCACGCCCATGATCCGCGCGGCGAGCGATTTATCCACGCTTTCGCCGTATTTCGCCACCAGCGCTTCCTCTGCCGTCTTGTGCTGAAGCTGATCCGCCTGATGGAGCATTTCTTCCAGTGCGAACACCCGCTGTTCAAGCTGACGGATTCGCCGGGTGAGCGCCGCCTCCCGCGATCCATTTCTGCCGGACGAATGACTCCCATCAAGCAGATAGTCACCACTCATGCTCATATTTACGCGTTGATTTCGAGAATGATAACCACTTTGACCGATATTTGCGTTGTTTATCATCATCTTCATTCCACCATCCATCATTTGTCTCGTTTTGTCATCCGTTTGGCGATGGCTGTATTCTACCACGGGAACAAACGTTCGTCAACCGTTTGGTGACAAATTTTTAAAATTTTTATTTTAGGGTTGCAAACGGCGACTTTTGCGGTATAATGAATGTGTACATTTCTTGTGTTCAGGGAGGGCTTTATGGAATTCGGTGATATTTTACGGCAGATTCGTTCCGAGCGCGGTCTTTCGCAGGATGAAATGGCGGCTCTTCTGGGCACCACCAAACAGGTCATCAGCCGCTACGAAACCAAGAAGCGGGTTCCGCGGCTCTCTGTCGTCACGTCTTTTGCGCAGAAACTCGGCCTGCCCGTTGCCGCGCTCTCCGGCGAAGAGCCGATCCTGCCGCCGGAGCTGATCCCCGTTTCCGGCAAGCGGCGCATCCCGATCTTAGGCAGCGCGGCCTGCGGCGAACCGATTTACAGCCCCGGGGACGGGACGGATTTCATCACCGTGGAGGACGATCTGCCCTGCGACTTCGCGCTCATTGCCGAGGGCGATTCCATGATCGGCGACCGTATCCATTCGGGCGACGTGGTGTTCCTCCGTAGTCAGGATCATGTGCAGGATGGCGAAATCGCCGCCGTCGCGCTGGATAACGAGGTCACGCTCAAGCACGTGCGCCGCCTGCGTGGGCCGGATGGCAACGTCGTGTTCACCCAGCTCCTCCCCTCCAACCCCGCCTATGCCCCGATTGATATCGGCGGCGAGGGCGAAACGCGCATGGTGCGCATCTTGGGGAAGGTCGTCGCCGTGCGGTTCATGCTGTAACGTCCGTTTTCTTTCGAATTTTCTTCTTTCCCATCCGGGAGAATCCCTTTGGGCCGACATTCTGGAATTCCGCTGTGAAAATGGCGGAATTTTTTCTTTCCATTAGGAAAATATAGGAAAACATAGGAAAGCGCGTCTTGTTTTCGCCCTTCTTTTTCCGTATCATACAATCAATCGCGATTGAATTCAAAAAAGGAGGCAAAACATGGCGCTCGAAAAACTGTATTCGGTAGAAGAAATTGCCGAAATGACGTCCGTTACTACCAGAACCATCCGCAATTACCTTCGCAGCGGCATTTTAAAAGGCACAAAAATCGGTGGACAATGGCGTTTTCGTCAGGAGGATGTGACAAATATGTTGAATCAGGAAAATCTGCTTTCGGATGTTCGCGAAACCAGCAAACGCATCGTCCGAGACTTTCTCGACGAGCAGTATACCCCGTTTGCGGAATCCGTTTCTGTCTGCACGGTTGCAGATGTCGCCTGCACCAAGGAACATGCAAAACAAATGAGTAAAACCTTATGCGAGCTTTGGAAGCACGCCGATGTGCGGGGAATTACCTTCCGATATGATTATCTGGAGGGCTTGCAGGCCGCCCGCTTTACCTTCGTTGCGCCCCTATCGCTCACGGAAAAGGCGCTTTCCGTTCTGCATCAGGAACCGTAAAATTCTGTTTAACGCGTCAAAAAACGCTGTCAGGTTTTCCGCCCGACAGCGTTTTCGTTTATGGCATGATTCGCCGCGCTTTTACAGCCCCACCAGTTCGGCCAGCCCCGCGTCATCCGCGCATCCAAGCTTTTTGAGCAGGTGCGCGCCGTATCGGTCAAACGCGGTATGGTCGATAAAGCGGAACGTTGCGGCCATCGCGTCCACGAAAGCCGTCTGTTCCGTCTGGTTCGCCATTGCGCAGATGCAGAGCACACGCAGCACAACATAGACCGCGCAAATGGCGACAAACTCGTCGCAAAGTCCTTCGTCGCGATCCTGAAACGGAAACTGCTCGAAGAACATATGGTTGACCAGCGCATGCTCAAAGAAAATCGGCCAATCCGGCATGACTTCATCCAGATGTTTGGCCGCCGCCTCGTACCGCGCCGAGCGCCCTTCTTCCCCGCCGAGCAGCGCCAGCGCCACCTCGCCGTGCGCGCGAATACTGCCGCTCCGCTCGTCAATCTGCCGAAGCGTTTCACAGGCCGCTTCCAGCGCATGCGCCGAATCGGGCTTTTCCGGCAGCGGATGCGCCGCCAGAGCCGCACCGGCCAGCAGCGCCTCGACGCGCGCTTTATCCTTCTTTTTCAGCGCGTCCTCCATCTGGCGCAGCGCTTCGCCGAGCGTCATCAGCCTTTGCGGCAGCGAAAGCGCCCGCCGCTGCATGATCTCGATGAAATACAGTCGGATTTCCTGCGCCCTGCCGACGGTTTCGAAGAAGAATTCGCGTTTCGCCGCTTTCGGCGGGTTCAATTCCGTTTCGACGTGCTCGAACCGAATCGGTTCTTTCTGCCGCATCATCAGCTCGACCACGCCCTCGCAGCTATTCGCGCAAGAGCACTCGTTGCCATCCTCCGTGCGAATTCCGCGCGGATACAGCCGGCAGACGGTCGGCAGAGCCTCCGCGCCCAGCATAGCGTGCACCGAGCAGCGCCCGTCCGGCAGATGCAGCGGGCAGTCGCCCGCCCACGTCGGCGCAATCTGCGCGTAGGCTTCCGGCGTGGGATGCAGCGAGACGCGCACCGCGTTATCGAGCCGTTCCCGCATGGCCGGGCCGCACGAAACGCTCAGCAGGCGGAAATAATCATCCGTAGCCATCGAAATCGGCCAGCCGACGCAGCAGGGATGGCGGCACGCGCCCATTTTACAGGCATATTTCGGAAAATAATCCGGCACAAGGTACGTTGTTTTCATCCGTCTTACTTCGTCCAGCCCAGTCTGCGGTAATAGTTGAGGAAATTGTTGCCCGCGATATCGGCCAGCGCTTCCTCGCTGTACCCGCGGCGGCGCAGCTCTTCGAGGATCTTCGGCACGTCGGCCGGGCTGGTGCAATCCACCGGCGTGGTCTCGATACCGTCGAAATCGCTGCCAAAGCCGACGTTCTTTTCCGCGCCAAGCTGGCACATATAATCAATATGGTCGCAGATCGTTGAGACGCTGGCCTTGCCATCCTCCGAGAGGAAGGACGGATAGAAGTTCACGCCGATCCAGCCGCCGCGCTTGACCATCGCGCGAATCTGCTCGTCGGTCAGGTTGCGGAAATGCTTGCACAGCGACATCGCGCAGGAATGGGAGGCCATCGGCGGCTGGCTATGCTTGTCGATCAAATCCCAGAAGCCCGCTTCGTTGAGGTGGCTCGTATCCGCCGCCATCTTGAGCTCCGCCATCGCGCGCAGAATGTCCCAGCCGCGCAGCTTGATGCCCTCTTTGGAACCGCTCTTGGCGGAATAGCCGATTTCGTTTTCGTTGTTCCACGTCAGCGCGGCCATGCGCACGCCGTAGCCGTAGAACTCGTGCACGCGTTCAACCTTGCCCTCGAAGATTTCGCCGCCCTCGACGCTCAACAGAATCTTCACCTTGCCGTCCTCCGCGTCCAGCGGGGAATTCACGCGCTCCCAGCCTTCGGTATCGCGCAGATGCTCGAAGGCGTGGTATTCGGCCATCGCCTTGTCATACGGATGACCCGCCATGCCCTGGTTGCCCGCGTACAGGGTGCAGGTTTGCAGGCTCATGCCGCCCTTTTTCATGGCCTCCATCGTCACGCAGGGCGTTTTCTGCGGCTGAAGCGCGCGCATATACAGGGTGTCGCAATGCGTATCGCAAATGATCATGATGATTCATCCTCCCGTTTTTGCAAGTTCATTTTGTTTTTCTACCGATTTAATCGGATTATGGCATGAGGATATCACAATTCTGCATGAAATGCAAGATAAAAATGAAGGGGCCGTTTGATCAGCCCCTTCATTTATCTGTTTATTCGATCACCGCTTCGACGCGATGCTTCCCCGGCTTTTCGTCCGCCGGAACGACGTTGCCGTCAATCGGCGCGCCGTCCACAGTCAGGCGAACCGCGCCCTTTTCGTCGCCCGCGCGGTTGAGGATATGCACCTCGTATTCGCTGCCGCGGAACTTGCGCGTCACGGTCAGCTCGCCCAGCTCTTTGGGCAGGCACGGGTCGATCTTCAGGCCGTCGTAATCCGGCTTGATGCCCAGAATCCCCTGCGACGCGGTATAGAAGCTCCACGCCGCCGTGCCGGTCAGCCAGCTGTTCTTCGCTTCGCCGAAGTGCGGCGCGTAAGGCCCGGCGACCATCTGGCTGTACACATACGGCTCGGTATGGTGCAGCTTCTGGTCGGTGATATAGGCCGGGCAGGTGCGGCGGTACACGTCGTAGGCGCGGCCGCCGTGGCCGAGCGTCGTTTCCGCCAGCGCGATCCACGGGTTGTTGTGGCAGAAGATGCCGCCGTTCTCCTTGTATCCCGGCGGATAGGAGCTGATTTCGCCCAGCTC
>CAKTXH010000081.1 GCA_934630975.1 uncultured Clostridia bacterium
TTGCCCGGCATCACCGGGTTTTCGTTGCAGATCGAGCAAAGCTCAAAGGGATCGTCGTGCGATTCGCCCTTCATTTCGCGCTTGCAGACGGGGCAGTACTGCTCCTCTTCACGGATGTAATTGAGTTCACATCTCGGACATTTGATAAAGCCCATAGGCCATCCTCCTGATACCTTGCATATATTTTCCTTGGCAGCCGCCTGCCAGATTTCTTGCATTGCGCGCCCTTCTCCGCTATACTGCCCTTGGCATGCCCCCTATTCCATACGTTTTCAAGGAGAAACACCCATGACAAACCGAGCGAATCCGTGCTTCAAAAAGGCCGCCGCGTTGACGGCGCTGACCCTCGCCCTTTCGCTTCCAGCAGGCGGGGTTCTGGCGGCATCCACATTCGAGGCACATTATACAACAGCTTCTTCGACTTCGCAAGAGCAAATAGCAGGAAATCTGCTGAATTTGGATCGGTCAAATTATAATCTGCCGGAATTGACGATTGATCCGGCGCTCAGCCGCATCGCGCGCCTGAAATCCGAAGATATGCGCGACAATCAGTATTTCGCGCATACCTCCCCGACATACGGCGACGTGCGCAGCATGCTCGCCCAGATGGGCTATGCGTATACCGCCGCCGGGGAGAACATCGCCCACCACGCGACGATTGAAAAGGCACAGGCCGCGCTGATTTCTTCGCCCGGCCACCGGCGCAATATTCTGAGCAGGGGCTATACCAAAGTCGGTATCGGCGTGGCGCTGGATCAAAACGGCTATGTTTATCTGACCCAGATTTTCTGCCGCTGAACCTGTGTCCCGTCCAGCCGCCGCCAGACGTTTTTCGCCTGATGCAGCGCACCGCGCGGCGCGGGCGCTTTGGCCTTGATCGCGGCGGCTTCCAGCGGCTCGAGCGCCGCGCGGAAGACGACGTTTTCCTTTTTCTTTTTCATCGAAAATCCCTCCCGCATCATCGTATGCCGGGAGGGATTTTGCGCGTTCTTTTTATTTCTCCGTCAGCGCCAGCATCAGCCGATCCAGCGCCGCCTCTTCGCGCACCGCGCCGCGCTTGATATCAAAATCAGCGTCCACGCAGAGCGCCAGCTGCCGCTTGAGCTGCGCCATCGTGCGCCTGCCCGCGCGGCGGATAAGCTGATTGAGGGCAAACGGCGGCACGCCCAGCGCCTTGGCCATCTGCGCCTGCGGCATGCGGTTTTCCTGCATGTCCTTGGCGTAGAGCATCTGGCGGTATTGCCGCGTGATCAGCGCCAACACGCCGATGCGCTGTTCGCCGCTTTCCAGCAGGACGTTCAGCAGCGAAAACGCGCGTTCTGCCTGCCCGTCCACCAGCGCGTCCACCATCGCGAACACGGTACATTCGGCGGTGTGCGTCGCGATCCGCTCCACGTCCTCCGCCGTGATCGTCTCCCGCTCGCCGACGTAGGCCGCCAGCTTTTGCAATTCGCCGCTGAGCATCGTCAAATCGCGCCCGCTGGTGAATGCCAGATGGGCGCAGGTGTTCGCGTCCATCTTCTTTTTCATGGGTCGGAGCGTCTGGTTCATCCATTGCGCCAGCCGCGCGTCGCTGAGCGTGTCGAAGGAGACCGCGCCCGGCAGTTTCATCAGCGTCTGGCAGAGCTTCTTGCGTTTGTCCGGCGTTTCGCACTCAAAGACAAGGCAGGTGCTCGGCGGCACGCGCCCGATGTAATCCGCGAGCGTCTTGCTCTCCTGCGCCTCGTCCTTGGCCTTGCCGCTTTCCAGCAGCGCCAGCCCCTGCACGATTACCAGCCGCCAATCGCCCATCATCGGCAGGGTTTCGCAGTTTTCCACAATCTGCTGCGCCGTCGGGTTCTGCATGAACGTGCAGTTCATGTCCTCCAGCCCCGGCATCAGCAGCTTTTTTTGCAGCGTCGTCAGCGCGCTTTTGCGGATGTAGGCCTCCGGCCCGTAAAACAGATACACGTTGCGCACCGTGCCCGCCTTGAATTCGTCAAAGAACGCCCATTGATCCATCGCCGTCCACCACCATTCCGGGATTGCGCGTCAGCCTGCCGCGCATGCACAGGCCGCCGTTCAGCTCGTCGATTTGCTTTCCGTCAAAGAAGAAGATGACGCCCTGCTGCCTGCGCCCCTGCGTCAGCGTGTTGACCATCGCGTAGACGCGCTCGCGCGCGGCGTCCGCCTCCAGCGTTTGCAGCCACGCGCCGAAGCTTTCGGAAAGGTTCACAACCACGTTTTCCGTCTCCACCGACGCGGCGAGGATATCTTCCGCCGAAACGGCTTCTTCGTTCCAGCGCGAAAACAGCGTTTCCATCTGCGCGCGCGGGTGGCTCTGTTCCCGCTCCCGCATCACGCAGCGGGCGCGAACGAGCTTGCCGCTCTGCTCCGCATCGTCATAAAAGACGACCGGCGCGCCGATCCAGCTTAAAAAGTCGTCGCTCTGCATCAGTTCGTTCTTGAAACTCACTGTCGAGCCGTCCGGCGTGTCGCTTTCCGCCAGCGCCGAAACCGGCTGGCCGTCAATCAGTATGTGCACACCGTCCACGCCCGGCACAAAGCCCATCAGCGTCCGCGTCAGCATGCCCATATACACGCCCAGCGGCAGGTTCTGCTCTTCCAGCGCCTGCGTCAGCTCGCCCGAAAAGCGGATTTCAATCGCCTGCTCGCCACTTTCCGCCATCCGCACGATTTCCGGCATTTCGGCGATGTAGCCCATCGGTTCGGGCACATGCCGCATCATCAGCGCGTCGGCGGAAACGCTGCCCAGCGCTTCGAGCACCGTATACAGGCAGTCAATCGGCGCGGCGCCCGCGTCATAAGTGAGCGTCCGCACGACGGGCAGCAGCAGCTTTCCGTCCGCCGACGGGAAATACAGCGTCGTCAGCCGCGTATAGCCCGCGCCGGAGAGCCGCTGCTCGTCCAGCCGGTTATACCGCCCCTGTACGTCGAGATCATCCACGCGCGTGAGCGTGCCGACCGGGGTTGTCGCGCCGAGGTCAAGCCCTTCCTCGCGCCCGCCGATGAGCACGTTGACGTAGGCGATGCCGGATAAACTGCCCAGCGTATCGGCCACGGCCTGACGCACGGCAAAGAGCGTCTGCGGCTCGAGCGCGCGGTATTTCGCCGGGAGATTCACCGTCGCGATACCCGCCGAAACCGCCAGCGTAGGCGCTCTGCCCTCGTCGCTCACCGGCCAGAAAGCGTCCGTCCGCCCCAGCTCCGCCCCGGCCAGCAGCGCCGTCAGCGCCGCCTGCGCCAGACTTTCGCCCGCCCGAAGCGTTACCTCCGCCGTCACGGGAACCAGCCGTTCGCCGTCCGGGGAGATCAGGTAGAGCGTGACGGCCTGCGTCTGATCCTCAAACGCGTCCTCCGTCGGCGCATCCGCGCCCGGCTCGATCACCATCGCGGAAATATCTTCCATCGGCCTTTCGCTCACCATGCCGTCGCAGCCGCAGAGCAGCGCCAGCGTCAGCATGAGCAGCAGCGCAAGGCCGCGTTTTTTGTGTTTCATCGGCTCTCCTTTGTCAGTCGCGAATCATCAGCGATTCCAGCGTCGTCAGCGCCATGCACCAGTTGTCGTTCTGCCGGACGAGCGAAACGGATTCGCGCACGATCTGCGCGTCGCCGCCCGCCTCGCTGTGAATGGCCGCGTCCAGCACGACCGTCGCGCGCTGGCCGTCGAGGCTGACCGTGCCGCCCGTGCTTTCAAACGTCATCAGCTGCACGTTCGTTTCGTGCATCTGCGATTCAAACCCGCTGAGCGTCGGCGTTTCCTCCTCGCGCAGGAGGAAGTCGTACAGCGCCTCCCAATCCTGCTTCTGCCATGCGTCCAGCATCAGGTTCAGCGCGCTTTTCGGCGTGAGCATCGCCTGTTCGTCGCGCGCGCAGGCCGCCAGCATCACGTTCGTATCGGTCGCGCTCTGGTCAAACCAGTACAGCGGGATGCGCTGGGGCACTTCGTCGTCGCCCTCCGCCACATAGAGCTGCACCCGCTGATAGCGCCCGTCTTCCGTCAGCGCCAGCACGATGGATTGAAACGCCAGCCTCCGGCGCAGCGTCGCCTCCGCCTGCCAGTCGGCCAGATCCTCCCAATCGGCGGGCGCGCCGTTTGGGATGCCGAGAAACGCCCGGTTGAGCGTGACGAACGCCGTATCGCCCTCGCTCTGCACGGAAATCACCGCCGTGCCCTGCGGAAAAAGGCCGCTGAGCCGGTCGTGCGCCGCGTCCGGCCCGGCCAGCAGCGCCTCGACGATGCTTTGCGCCACCGTCTCCTCCCGCCGCATATCCAGCTGCGCGCCGACCGCGCCGAGCAGGTTCGTATCGCCGTAGCGGAAATAGAGCGTCACATTCAGCAGGCTGCTTTCCTGCTGCACGCCGAGCTGGGTTTCAAACGTCACGCCGGGCGCGGCGGCGGTCGTCTCCTTCCGCCGCTCGAGCAGGGCCTTCGCCCGCTCCTCGAGGGGCTGTGCAGCGGCCGTCAGCGCCAGCGCCGCCAGTACGCACACGATTGCTTTTTTCATCGCTTCCCCTCCCGCTTATTTCACCGGCAGCTGCACGGTGAACGTCGTGCCCTTGCCATATTCGGAGGCCACCGTCACCGTGCCCGCGTGCAGGCGCACAATCTGCTTGACGATGGACAGGCCGAGGCCCGTTCCGCCTGTCTCGCGGGAGCGCGCCTTGTCCACCCGGTAGAATCGGTCGAACACATGCGGCAGATCCTCCGCGGGGATGCCCACGCCCGTATCGGCGATTTCCAGCACCGCGTCGCGCCCGGCTTTGGCCAGCGAAACGGTAATCGTGCCGCCGTCCGGCGTGTATTTGATGGCGTTTTCAATGATGTTGTAACAGACCTGCGCCAGCTTGCCGGGGTCGGCGAACATCTCGCACTCGTCCTGAATGTGGACGGCAATCTGCTGGCCGCGCTTTTTCGCCAGCGGGTTCAGGCGGGCGACGGTTTCGCGCACCGTGTCGGCCAGCACCATCATCTCCCGGCGCAGGCGCAGTTTGTGGCTGTCGATATGCACCAGCGTCAGCAGGTCGCCGACGACGGAGGAAAGGCGGTCGATCTCCTTGTCGATATCGCCGAGGAATTCCTGGCGAAGCTGCGGATCCATGTCGTCCTGATACATCATGGATTCCACCAGAATCTTGATCGTCGCCAGCGGCGTTTTCAGCTCGTGCGACGCGTTGGAAACGAACTGATTGCGCGCCTCGTCGAGGTTGTGCACCTGCTCGCTCATCTGGTTGAACGCGGCGGCGAGCTGCGCCATTTCGCCTTTGCCCTGCACGTGGACGCGGTATTCGTAGTCGCCTTTGCTCATCCGCTCGATGCCGCCGGAAAGCTCTGCGACCGGCTTGGTCACGATGCGGGAAATCAGCCCCGCCAGCACCAGCACCGCCGTCAGCGCCAGCAGGAAGATGAACACCATGCGGTCGCGCACGGAGATCAGCGAATCCACCGTCTCCTGCACATCCGCCAGCAGCAGCAGCGCGCCGACGCGCCGCCCGTCCGCCTCCAGCGGCGAAACAAAACAGCCGACCCAGACGCGCGAAACGTCGCGCCCGGTCAGCGCATCCAGCACAGAAGCCGCCTGCGTCTTGCCCGCGCCATCCTGCAAATGGAAGCCGTAATCCGCGTCCTGTTCGCCGCGCAGAACGGTGTGCACCTCGCTGAGCGCCAGCAGCGTACCGCAGCGCTCGCCGAACGTGTCGTCCGTCACCTTTCCGTCCGCATCTACAACCAAAAGGCGGCCGCCGCTCTGGCTGGCCGCCTGCAAAAGCCGTTGGTGAAACGCGTCCGCCGTGTCGCTTTCCAGCTTCTCACCCAGCAACGTGGCGAGATTCTGCGTCTGCGCGGCGTGGCTGCGAATCGCGTCGGAAAACAGCGCGCCGCCGACCAGCCGCACCGTCGAGAACGCGACCAGATAAAACGCCGCGCCGATCACCAGCACCAGCGACACCAGCAGCTTGGTGCGGACGGAATGGAACGGGTTAATCCTTGTCGGTGAAATAGTAACCCACTCCCCACTTGGTCAGGATGAACTCCGGGCCTGCGTTGTCCCGCTCGATCTTCTCGCGCAGGCGGCGGATGTGCACATCCACCGTGCGCATATCGCCCATGTAATCGTATTTCCAGACCGTTTCCAGCAGCGCCTCGCGGCTGTATACCTTGCCGCGATGGGTGATGAGCAGCTGCAACAGGTCAAACTCCTTGGCCGTCAGCCGCACGGGCTGGCCGCCGAGCACCACCGTGCGGTTCTGGCAGTTCACTTCCAGGTCGTGCACCCGGATGATGCGCTTTTCCTCCTGTGCCTCGCCCTGCGGCTGGCTGCGGCGGAAAATGGATTTGATGCGCGCCTTGACCTCCAGAATGTTAAACGGCTTGGTCATGTAGTCGTCCGCGCCGTATTCCAGGCCGAGAATCTTATCCATATCCTCGCCCTTGGCGGTCAGCATGATGATCGGCACGTTGCTGCGCTCGCGGATGCGCTGGCAGACCTCGATGCCGTCCACGCCGGGCAGCATCACATCCAGCAGAATCAGGTCGTATTCGCCTGCAAAAAACTTGGCCAGCGCTTCCTCGCCGTCCATCGCGGAATCGGTCAGATAGCCGTCCTGCTCCAAACTATATTTTAATCCCTTGAGAATCAGGGGTTCGTCATCCACCAACAAAATCTTTCTGGCCATGCTTTTTCACTCCTCGTGCGGATAGCAGCCCAGCGGCTGCGTCAACCTTATTTTAACGCATGCGCCCAACAAAAATCAAGGTTTTTGAAACAGGATTTCAATCGTTTTGTAACATTTTCCGTTTTTGGAAACAAACCCGAAATATTCGCCCGCCGGCTTCCTCCCCCCGCCCGGCGAATATTTGTCCGTCGCGAACGCTGTACATTTTCAGAAAAAAGTGGTATGATGAAGGTGTATTGCTTCAAATAAACGGAGGGAAAGCTTTGCCCCAACGCCTGTTTGCGCTGCTGCTCTGCGCGGCGCTTTTGATATCCGCCGTTCCATCCGCGCTGGCCGAGGATACGTCCGAAGCGCAGCGCTTCGTCGCGCCGACGCTCCCGCCGGACGCCATCGCATGGGACAAGGATCACCCGGATATCCTCGACGAGGATATGCTCTACGCGCACAGCGCCATTTTAATCGAAGCCGACACCGGCGAGGTGCTCTTCGAAAAAAATGCGGATGAAATCATGTTTCCCGCGTCCACGACGAAGATCATGACCGCTTATATCGCGCTGCAAATGTCCGATCTGGCCAACGACGTGGTGACGGTTTCGCAAAACGCCATCGACCTCGTGCCGCCGACCTACCAAACCATCCCCCTCACCACCGGGGAGCAGGTGCCGATGCTCGATCTGGTTTCGGTCATGCTGATCCGCTCGGGCAACGAGGCCGCCAACGCCATCGCGGAGTTCCTCTCCGGCAGCGTCGAAAACTTCGCCGATTTGATGAACCAGACGGCGCAGATGCTCGGCTGCTCGCCTAACACGCACTTCGCCAACCCATCCGGCGTGCACGACGAGAACCACTACACCACCGCGCGCGATTTGGCGATCATCGCGCAGGCCTGCATGAAGGACGAGCGCTTCGCCTCCATCGTCTCCCAGACTTCTTACGACATGCCCGCCACGCAGACGGAGAGCGGCTCGGCCGGTCATCCCCGGCGCACCATCGTCGGCGGCACGGCGATTCTCAACCCCGATAACGAAACCTCCTATTATCGCTATGCCACCGGCATTAAGACGGGCTACACGCTCGCCGCCGGTTACTGCTTCGTCGGCTCGGCGACCAAAGGCGGCATCAACCTGATTTCCGTCGTCCTGTACGACGGCGATACCCGCCGCTATGAGGATACCAAGCGCCTGTTTGAATACGGCTTCACGCAGATTGAATCCATCACGCCGGAATCGCTCTATGCCGAAGACCCGCGCGTGATTGATATCACGGGCTTTGACACCAGCGACGCGCAGCACGGCGAGCTGACGCTGGGCATCCGCGCCGTGGACGATACCAAAGATATGACCATCGTGGGCCGGAAGGACAGCATCGACTTCCTCCGCGAAAACTTCAGTCAGGTCTCCTCTATCCGCTGGACGCGCGAATTCCGCGCCCCCATCAACGTCGGCGACGTGATGGGCGTCCTCACCTTCTATTCCGAAAACAAGGGCACCGCCGAATACGAGCTGGTCGCCACCCGCTCCATCGCCGCCCGCGCCGACGCGCCGCTGACACTGGAACAGATCGAGGCCTATACCGCGCAGGACGAAAACCCGTGGCCGCGCTTCTCGTGGGATCTGCTCGTGCCGCCGGGCCTGATCCTCCTCGCGCTGATCTGGCTGATTCGCTTCATCCATAAGCACCGCAGAAAGCGCATCAAAGCGCCGAAGATCAAGCCGATCAAGAAAAAGTATCTGCGGTGATTTCCGCCGCCATCTCAAAAAATTCCAAACCCCATGTCCGCGCCGCTCAGGCGTTGTCATGGGGCTTTTGTATAAATGGGAAAAATCCTATAACTTTCTGCTCTTATAGACAGCAAAACCCCGGAGCTGCAAGGCGGATTCAGCCGGCAGTTCCGGGGTTTGTCGTCGGTATACGATGAATATTTACTTGGCCGGATAAATCAGTGCGTAGCCTTCGCTTTCCTCGTACTCAAAGCCGTCCAAATCCCAATTCGAGATTTCGCTCGTCTTGGCGAGGTAGATTTCGCCCGCTTCCGGCTGCATGTCGTCCGAAACGTACATCACTTCGTACCGCGTGCCGCGTTCCGCCTGAGCCGTCCGCATGTCCGCATCCGTCGCATAGAGGAACATCATCTCCGCGGCGGCGCTCGGCTGCATATGCGGGTAGACGTTGCTCGTCACGTTGATCTTTGCGCCCGTTTCAGTCTGAACCTCCGCCGCGCGGGCGGCCATCTGCTCGAAGCCCGGGAAAGCGTTGTTCGCGTTTTCCTGATAGCTCCCGCCGAACAGCTGCACCGCCAGCAGCGTGAAGTCAGCCGCCATCAGCGCGGCCATCGCCGCCGCGCACCTGAGATTTTTACGCTCAATCGTGCAAAGCCCGGCGGTCATCAGCACCGCGTCAAAGAGAATCAGCGCGGCATGGTCATACAACCCGGTCGTGCCGTTCGTGTTCAGCATGCCGACGCTGCCGAACAGCACGAGCGCAACCCACGTCACGCCGCACGCCGCCGCAATCACGGCCCGCGCAGCAGCCTTTTCGCCCTGTGCGCGGCGGCCGTCCGTCCATCGCGCAAACAGCGCCAGCGCGCCCAGCACCATCAGCGGCACGCTGAACATGAACAGCGCCAGCATGCCGTCCGGGGCGTACAGCGTCCGATGGATGTTCTCGTGCCGGAGAATCTGGAAAAAGCCGCCGACCAGCACCGTCCAGAACTTATCCGAAACGGTCCGGTTTTCCGCCATCCAAACTTTTTCAAAGCCTTCAAGCTTCGGAATTTGAATGAAGCCCAGCAGTGTCATTCCCTCCGCACCCGTCAGATTGACATAGGCCGTCAGCATCGCGGGTACGCACAGCAGCAGCCCGATTGCGCCGGAAAGCGCCGCATGCAGCTTTTTTCTGCCGGTAATCAGCGCAATCGCCGCGCAGGCCAGAATCGCCGCCGGAGCGATGAAAAAATACATGTCCTGCGCGTAGGCCGTCAGCGCCAGAAGAATCATGCCCGGATAGAGCGCCGCCGGTTTTTTCAGGCCGCGCACAATCAGGCACAGCGCAATCGGCAGCAGATACAGCGCCGCGCACGAGCCGCAGGTCATCCGCGCTTCCAGCACGAAAATCGGGCAGAGCGCGACAATCGTCAGCATCCAGCGCGCCGCGCGCTTGCCGGAAAGCGCCTCGCCCAGCCCGTAAGCCGCAGGCATCGCCAGGCAGGAGAGCAGCGCGAGCGGCAGGCGCACCGCCAGCTTGCTCATGCCCAGCAGGCCGACAAACGGCGCCGTCAGCGCCGCCAGCAGCGGCCCGGTCGTCTCGCCCGACCATTGCGCAAGCTGGGTCGTCAGCCCCTGCCCGAAGAGAAAGCCGCCCGTCTGCCAGAGGGATTTCGCCTGCGCGCCGACAAGCGCCTCCTCCGCGCTGATTCCGGCGGGCAGGCTCGTCAGCTTCGCCAGCCGAACCAGCACGCCGGCGGCAAGCGCCGCCAGACAGAGCGCGCGGTGCGTCTTTTCGCTCATCTGCCGCTCTCCGTCGCCCCCACGCTGAATGGCCAGAAAGAGAATCACGACGGCAATCGCCAGAAAGATCAATGAATCCGTTGTAAACATCGCTTTTCCCTCACTCCGCCCAGTATCTCGGATAGACCGCCGCAAAATTGCCGAAATCGGTGATCAGGTAATCCGCCTCGTCAAACAGCACTTTTTCCCGCTGAAGCACGATATACACCGCGCACTCCGTCGGGTCGGGCGTGAAATCCGCAAAATCCTGATAGATATACCGTTCGGTGTAATACCAGCCGTTGGGCTGACCGTCGCTTCCGCGAAGCTCCTCTTCTTCCGAGCGCATGGCGTAATCAATCTGATGCGCAAACATCACCTGAGAAATCATGGTCTTTTCGCCGTCATTGCGCGACATCGTGGTCAAATAGTATCGGTCGCAGTCCCAATCCCACGTTTCAATCAGCGCATCCTGAACGCCGTAGAGGAAGTTGTTGGCCGTATCTTGCTGATAATCCGCGTCGCCGAAGTATACGCCGCACGCGCCGGCAAAGCCGACCGCGATCATCGCCAGCATCGCCGCCAGCGCCGTGCGCAGCCGTTTGCCCATCTGCCAGAGCGCGTAAGCCGCGCAGAGGATCCACGGATAATACAGAATGTTGTTGCGGTTAACCACCGCGCCGACCATCGCCGTGTTGACAATCGCGGCGAACATCCAGATCAAAATCAGCATGCCGCCGTCGCGCAGCGGCTCCTCGCGCCCGGCGAGCGCCAGCCGCCTGCGGTCGCGGCAGAGCCTGTACCAGCCGTACAGCGCCGCCGGGATGACGAACGGGTACATCGTGTCGGCCCAGCCTATGCCGCTGTATCCATCCGCCGGGTAAAGCCCCGTCGCGACGGGCAGAAAATCCCTGAGTTTCTGCGCCATGCTCAAATACGGGTTCTCCGCGCCGAGCGAAATATCGTTTGAGCGCTTGGATTGCGCAAAGCGCGGCATGGTCATCTTGCCCAGCGTCATCGTCTCCAGCCCGAAAGCGTTGATGATCATGGTCATGTAATACGGCCCGGAAACCGCCGCGAAAATCACGACGCACACCGCCAGATCCAGCGGCTTCACCTTTTTGCGCGCAGCCAGAAAAACCGCCGCAGGCAGCAGGATGCAGGGCACGGAGACCGCCGCGAGGCCGTAGGCATACGGCGCAAGGCCGAAAAAGACCATCGACAGATACAGCGCCCAGCGCCTGCGCACGCCGACCAGCAGCAACTCCACCGCCAGCAGCAGCACGTGCGGCAGCATGTTCGCTTCGAGCGCCCAGCGGCTCAAAACGATGTGCCACGGGTTCAGCGCCAGCAGGAACAGCGCCAGCAGCGCAAAGTTCTTCCCGCCGATGCGCCGCGCCGCGTCCCACATCAGCGGCAGCGCGGCAAGGCCCATCAGCAGCATCGGCAGGCGCAGCGTAAACTTGCTCAGCCCGAAGACCTTGATAAACGGAATGAGCAGGTACGAATACAGCGTGGACATCTGCGAATAGCCCCACGCCTCGAAATACGTCGGCCAGCTCGTGCCGAATTGATCCGTTCCGCCGCTGGAAAGGCAGAACGCCTCCACCGCCGCCATCGTGCCATCCTGATTCTGCCCCAGCGGCAGTTCCAGAAAGCGATAGCAGCGAACGAACGCGCCCGCCGCCAGAATCAACCCGAACGCGGCCCAATACCCTTTGTTTGAAAGCGTCAGCCGTTTTTCCAGCCTTTGAACGCCCCGTCCGGCCAGCACGCGCCTGCGCGCCGGTTCCCAGAACGACAGAATCAGCAGCAGAACCGTTATCGGCGGAAACACCCACTTGCCAATCAGCGCCATGCTTCATCCCCTCCTCGATTACTTTCGTTAAAAGAAAAGGAGAACCGGCAAAAACCGATTCTCCTGAAAGCGCAATCGCTTACGCGTTCTTGGCAACCTCGACGAG
>CAKTXH010000082.1 GCA_934630975.1 uncultured Clostridia bacterium
CGCTGCTCACCGGGTCGCAGAGGAGCATGTGGTTGCGCTGCTCGGCAGTCATGGATTTCATAGCTTGATTCTCCTTGGTTAATAATGAAGTTCAAGCAACTCAGAGTGTGAAAACTCTTGGTACGCTTTTGAAAATGCGGGGCGAAAGCCCGCTTCCGGCTTGATTTCGACGCAAAGAAAAAATCCCCTGCCGCCGGGCAGAAGATTTCCGCTTTTTATCGGGTTTTCAGGGGAACGAAATGTGAAATTTAGGTAAGTTTTGAAGGGTGATTGGCACAATGCGCTAAATGCCGAAAAAAGCGGGTAAACCATAGCCGAGCAGGGAGAGAATCAGGCTCAGCGCCAGCGCGGCCAGAACGTCGTCGAGGTCGTGCTGGCCGGAGAGCACGCGCAGACCGCCGATGAGCGCGCAGAGCAGCGCCATGCAGACGATCACCGCCGGGTGCGGAAAGACGTAGGCAATCGCGCAGGCGATGGCGGCGGCGCTGGCCGTGTGGCGGCTGGGCATGCTCTTGCCCTTGCCGGGCTTGTATGCGCCGACGGGCGGCGCGCCGTAACGGTCGTAGGGGCGCTGCTTGCCGATTAAAGGGCGCAGAACCGTCACCACGGCGAAGCATGCGGCGGGGACGAGCACCGCGCGGATGATCCGCCGGTCGCCGGTGAACATCAGGTATAAAAGCGACGCGCAGTAAATGGCCGCGCAGAGCAGCGTCGGCGCGCGCAGGGCTTTCGCTTTGCCCGGCAGACGGTCGGCCGCGCGGCGCGTGGCTTCCGTCATGCGGATGTATCGCTCTCGGGTCATGAAACGGCCTCCTTGACTGGATGGGAGAACATCGGTATAATGGAAAAGTATTGCTGTAAACGGTATACTCGAAAATCGGCAGAGATCCGCGGACGCGCAATGCGCGCCCCTACATCGGATTGATATGAACGATGCCATTTATCGCGCAGCGATAAATGAAGCGGGAAATCCAAGAACCTCAGGTTCTTGGTGGGGGACTGGGGGCAACGCCCCCGGCGTAACTCCCCCGGAAAGGATATGCATGCTTGAAACGATGAAGGCCGCCATTTTTGATATGGATGGTACGCTGCTCGATTCCATGACCAAATGGCGCGAGCTGAACGGCGTGTTTGTGCGCGGAATGGGCATTACGCCGACGGAAAAACAGGAAGCGGATATGATGTCCATGTCCGGCACGATGGTCGTCGATTATTTTAGGGACGAGTTCGGCATTGATACAAACTTCGACGCGCTCTGCGTGGAAGCCTGTAAGGCGATGGAACCGATTTACGGCGCGGGCGTGCCGCATAAGCCCGGCGCGGCGGCATACCTCAAACGCCTTCGCGCGCGCGGCGTGAAATGCGTCCTCGCGACGGCCACGCCCGCCCGGCTGGCGATGATCGGCATGAACTGCGCCCATCTGGTCAGCGATATGGATTATATTTTCAGCACCGATATGCTCGGCTTTGATAAGAGCCGGAACGAATTCTTCGAGCGCGTTTCCCAAATCATCGGCGTGCCGAAAGAGAACTGCGTCATGTTCGAGGATTCGCTCTACGCCATGCAGGGCGCTAGAAACGCGGGCCTCGGCGTGGTCGGCATCACAGATGCGACCAATACCCGCGACCGCGAGGCCATCCGCGCCTGCTGCGACGCGGTGATTGATTCGTTTGACGAACTGCCGTGACCGGCGCATTTTTTGCGCTGATTTTGCTTTTTGCTCCATTAAAGCTTAGGAAAAAACGCTCCCCAAACCTCCCTCCTCGAGGGAGGGGGACCGCCCGCAGGCGGTGGAAGGAGTACGCGCATTTGCGCTGTTTTTGAATTTACGCCGATTTCTTCATTTTAGCACTTTTCAGGAGCCGCGTCAAACCCGCCGGAACGAAAATCGGGCTGTTCCGACTGACAAAAATATGATACAATGTGTTTGCGAAAACTAACGAATGGTTCCAAGCAAAGACGAAAGGGGCGGCTGCCATGCCGGAGGATTGGAAACAGGCGCTTGCAAAGCGCCTTGCCGATGTGCCCAAGGGCGAGGTGCTCATTCGGGCGGCCTCGGGCGCGCCGCTTTTCCCGCCGCCTGCCTGCGCCTGCATCGGGAAGGACGAAAAGGGGCGGCTGGATCTCTGGCCGCTGTACCCCGGTGTGGAGCTGACGCTTCAGGCGTACAGCGCGAAATCGGCCGCGTTTCACCACGATGTGCCGGGCATGCCGATGCTGGAAATCAACCACTGCTATGCCGGGCGCGTCGGCTATACCAGCGACGCGGGGCTGGCACTGTATCTGGGCGCGGGGGATATTTCGCTGCACGGGCTGCACACCTGCGCCGAATCGGTGATGCAGTTCCCGTTTGACGGCTATCTGGGGTTCAGCTTCCGCGTGGACGTTGCGAAGCTGGACGAAAACCCGCCGGAATTCATGCGCGAGGCGGGCGTCTCCGGCGCGCGGATCTTGACGCAGTTCTGCGGGGAAAACGGCTTCTCCGTGCTCTCCTCGGCGGAACAGGTTGGCGCGCTGCTCGATCCACTGTATACCCTGCCCGAGCGCCTGCTGATCCCTTACGCCAAGCTGAAATTCCAGGAGCTGATGCTGCTGCTCAGCGTCATGGATGCGCCGCCCGTCACCCAGAACGCCTATCAGGCCGAACAGATTGCGCTCATCCGCCAGATTCACGACCAGATGATGTCGGATATGAGCCAGCGCTGCACGATTGAAATGCTCTCCCAGCAGTACCACATCAATACTTCGACGCTCAAGAGCCTGTTTAAAACCGTCTACGGCCAGCCGCTCGCCGCGCATATGAAGGAGCACCGCATGGAATACGCCGCGCGGCTTCTGCGCACGACGACGGATTCCCTCGCCGAAATCGCGGAGAAGGTCGGCTATGAAAGCCAAAGCAAGCTGACCGCCGCGTTCAAGAGCGCTTACGGCGTTCTGCCCAGCGAATACAGGAAGGAGAAAAAAGAAAACAGCCGCTCTTGACGGGCGGCTGAAACGATGCTACAATATAGGCACAGCAGCGGGCTTTTACAGAGTCTTAGCCCTGCTCGTCAGAGGAATCATGATGGCGGTCATGATCCTCTTTTTTCTTTTGCAGGTCTTCCAGCGCTTCTCGAAGCACGAATGCGACGATGCACGCGCCAGATATCACAAGCAGAAGGTTCGGCATGGCTTTCACCTCCCTTCGGTTTAATTCCGAGATGGAATGGTGTCAAGCCCGCGCCGTGCCTGCCGGTCAAAACCGACAGGAAACATTATAACACGGTATTTTGCTTTGAACAAGTCGATCTTTTCTTTTTAATCATTCAAAAACTTCCTCTGCATCGAGCAAAGGAAGTTTTTGAATGGCGGGAAGTCCAGAAACCTCAGGTTTCTGGCAGGGCGCGGGACAGCGTCCCGCACGTTTCCATTTACAGATTGTGCACCCGCAGCGCGCGAATCGCGTTAAGCACGGCCAGCACCATCACGCCGACGTCGGCGAAGATCGCGGCCCACATGTTCGCAATGCCCAGCGCGCCGAGCGCAAGGCAGGCGAACTTGATCACCAGCGCGAACACGATGTTCTGATAGACGATGCCGATGCACTTGCGGGAAATGCGGATGGCCTTGGCGATCTTCATTGGGTCGTCGTCCATCAGCACAACGTCCGCGGCTTCGATGGCCGCATCCGAACCCATCGCGCCCATCGCGATGCCGATATCCGCGCGGCTGAGCACCGGCGCGTCGTTGATGCCGTCGCCGACGAACGCCAGCTTATCCTTTTCGCTCGTCGCGGCCAGCAGCTTCTCCACCTGCGCCACCTTGTCGGCGGGAAGCAGGTCGCTGTGCACTTCGTCCACGCCCAGTTCCTTGGCGACCTGCTCGGCCACACGCGCGGTGTCGCCGGTGAGCATGACGGTCTTTTCCACGCCGGAGCGCTTGAGGCGCTCGATGGCTTCCTTGGCATGCGGCTTCACCACGTCGGAAATGACGATGTGGCCCGCATACTGCCCGTCGATGGCGATGTGAATGATCGTGCCGACGCTGTGACATTCGATGGCTGTAATGCGGTTCAGCTCCATCAGCTTGCTGTTGCCCGCCAGCACCGCGTGGCCGTCCACCTTGGCGGAAATGCCCTTGCCGCTGATCTCCTGAATATCGCTCACGCGGTCGCGGCCGATTTCCTTCCCGTAAGCGCGCTGGAGGCTCTTGCTGATGGGGTGGGAGGAGGCGCACTCGGCCAGCGCCGCGTATTCCAGCAGCTTTTCATCTTCCAACTCGTTGTGATGGATGCCGCTGACCTCGAAAACGCCCTGCGTCAGCGTGCCGGTTTTATCGAAGACAACCGTTTTGACCTGCGACAGCGTTTCCAGATAGTTCGACCCCTTGATGAGCACGCCTTCCTTGCTCGCGCCGCCGATGCCCGCGAAGAAGCTCAGCGGGATGCTGATGACCAGCGCGCAGGGGCAGGAGATGACCAGGAACGTCAGGGCACGGTAAATCCATTCGCCCCACTGGGCGGGATTGCCCATCAGCAGGCGGACGACGGGCGGCAGAATCGCCAGCGCCAGCGCGCCGTAGCAGACGGCAGGCGTGTACACGCGGGCGAACTTAGAGATGAAATCCTCGGATTTCGACTTGTGGGAGCTGGAATCCTCGACCAGCTCGAGGATTTTGGAGACGGTGGATTCGCCGAATTCCTTCGTCGTCTGGATGCGCAGCACGCCGGTCATGTTGATGCAGCCGCTGATGACCTCGTCGCCCTCTTTGGCGTCGCGGGGCAGGCTCTCGCCGGTCAGCGCGCTTGTGTTCAGGCTGGATGCGCCGGAGAGGATCACGCCGTCCAGCGGCACCTTTTCGCCCGGCTGCACGACGATCACGCTGCCGATTTCCACCTCGTCCGGGTCAACCTTTTCAAGCTGGCCGTCGCGCTCGATGTTCGCGTAATCCGGGCGGATATCCATCAGCGCGCTGATGTTGCGGCGGCTCTTGCCGACCGCATAGCTCTGGAACAGCTCGCCGATCTGATAAAACAGCATAACGGCGATGGCTTCGACATAGTCGCCGCTGCGTTCGTAAATCGCCAGCGCGAACGCGCCGATGGTGGCGACCGCCATCAGGAAGTTCTCGTCGAACATCTGGCGGTTCAAAATGCCTTTCCATGCCTTTTTCAGAATGTCATAGCCGATGACCAGATAGGCGACCAGATACAGCGCAAGCTGCAAAACGCCGGTCACCGGGATTAGCTTGAGCGCAATCAGCATGGCCGCGGCAATCAGAATCCGCGTCAGCATTTTTTTCTGCTTCTTGTTCATGATCCGATCTCCTTCAATTAAGCGTTCGTTTAATGATTTTTGGAAAAACTGCGCCTCATTCCGCTTTGAAACGAGGCGCTGAAAAGCTTGTTTCTTTCCGCATGCACAGTTTGACCGCGTGTGCAAAACAAATCAAGCTGCGGCGGGAAGGATCTGCGGCTTCGGGCCGCTTACAGCTCGATTTCGCAGTCCGGCTCGACCTTCTTGCAGGCCTTGAGCACATCCTGCATGACCTGCTTCGCATCCGCGCCCTCGGCGAACTCGACGATCATCTTCTGGGTCATGAAATTGACAGTCGCGTTGGCCACGCCGGCGGTCTTGCGGGTGGCTTCTTCCATCAGGTTGGCGCAGTTGGCGCAGTCCACTTCGATTTTATAGCTCTTTTTCATCTTCGTCGACTTCCTTTCTGTTCGGCCTAATGATTTATCAATTAAGCACTTGTTTATTTGATATGGCCGTAGTATAATGCGTTTAAGCCGTCCGCGCAAGGGCTTTTGCGCAACCTCTTCCGATTGGGCGAAAGGACCTTCCGTTTGGGCGAAAAACGCATCACAAGGGGAGAAAACCGTATGAGTGAGCACCATCTGCATCCCGCGCCGCAGGATACCGCGTCGTTTCAGGCGGCGGCGCAGCTATTTAAATATCTGAGCGACCCGACGCGTGTGCGCCTGTTCTTTATCCTCTGCCACAGCGAGAAATGCGTCATTCAGCTTTCGGAGTGCATGGAGATGTCTTCGCCCGCGCTGTCGCACCACCTGCGTCCTCTTCGCATGGCGGGGCTGATCGTCTCCCGCCGCGAGGGGAAAGAGGTTTATTATCGCGCCGCAGACACGGTGGAGGCGCAGCTCTTTCATAAGATGATCGAGCAGGTGCTGGAAATCGCGTGTCCGGGGTAATCACCCTTCCACCATCCACAGATGGTGGAAGGGTGATTACAAAAGCTTTGCCCGAATTTCGGCTTCCGTGCCGGAGGCAAGAACGCCCTGCGTCATGTCCTTTGGCCCGCCGCCTTTGCCGCCGAAGGCCGCGCAGAGGGTTTTGGTCACTGGGCGCACGTCTTCCGTTTCGGAAGAGAATGCGAAGTTCCAACCCTCTTCGCGGGGGATGAGCACGAGCGCCAGCTTTGCGCCGACGGCAAGCTGACCGGCGGCCTTGCGCGCCTGAGAAGCGGGCAGCGCGTCGCAGACCACGACGCGGACAGCCTTTTCCGCTTCCCGCTGTGCCAGCAGCTCGAAAATGCGCATGCCCAGCGCGTCGCTTTGCGCACGCAGGCGGTCACGCTCGCTGAGCGCCCGCTCCACCGCGCCGGAAAGCTCCTCCGTCGGCACGGAAAGCGCATGCCCCGCGGCCTTGGCCTGATCAAACAGCGCGTTTTCGTATTCCAGTGCGCGGCGGCCGCAGAGAATGGAGATGCGCACGCCGCTCTTGTATTTCTGCATGCCGATCACCTTGATCTGGCCGACGCAGCCGGTGGTGTGCACATGCGTGCCGCAGCAGGCGCAGGTATCCACGCCCTCGATGCGGACGATGCGCACGTCGCCGTCGATTTCCTTTTTACTGCGGTATTCGATGCCCGCCAGCTCCTCGCGGGAGGGCACGAAGGCTTCGACCGGCTGATCGCGCCAGACGGCCTGATTCGCCAGCAGCTCGACGCGGCGCACGTCCTCCTCGGTCAGCATGCCGTTGAAATCCATCGTCACGGCCTCTGTGCCGATATGGAAGCCCACGTTGTCATAGCCGAAAAGCCCGTGCACCAGCCCGGAAAACATGTGCTCGCCGCTGTGCTGCTGCATCATATCCAGCCGGCGCACCGCGTCCACATGGCCGCGCACCTCGCTGCCGATCGTCAGCGGGCTGCTGACCAGGTGCTCCACTTCGCCGTGCACGTCGTGCGCGTCGAGCACCTGCACATCGCCCAGCGTGCCGTGATCCGCGCCCTGTCCGCCGCCCTCCGGGAAAAACGCCGTCTGATCCAGCGTGACGACATAGCCGTTTTCCCGCCGCTCGCAGGTTTTGACCACGGCGGAAAACGTCAGCATATCGACGTCCTGATCATATAATCTGATGGTCATAGATGACCCTCCTTGGTGTCGTTTTTTCCTATTTTAGCACACCGCCGTGTAAAGTTCAAACTTCGATAAACCCTTAGCGGGAAATCCAAGAACCTCAGGTTCTTGGTGGGGGTGGGGCAACGCCCCAATCGTTCCCAAAAAAGATTTGTCCCGCGCTTGGCGGATGTGGTATAATAGAGCCACCAAACAGGATGAGGAGGTCATCTGTATGCGGAATCCTTTAATCATCACCATCGGTCGTGAATATGGCAGCGGCGGCCGCCAAATCGGCGAGCTGGTTGCCAAAAACCTCGGCATCGCGTATTACGATAAAAAGCTGATCACCCTGGCCGCGCAGAAGAGCGGCCTGTCCGACGAATTCATCGCCAATAACGAGCAGCGTGTGCGCAGCGGGTTCATGCAGAACCTCGCCGCGAGCGCCGCGTATTCCAGCGGCTTCTTCTCCAGCCAGTATCTGCCGCTGAGCGAATCCATCTTCATTTCCGAAGCGCAGGTCATCCGCGATATCGCCGCGAAGGAGAGCGCGGTGATCGTCGGCCGCTGCGCGGACTATATCCTCGCCGGGCGCGAAAACACCATCAACGTCTTTGTGTACGCGCCGCGCGAAACGCGCGTCAACCGCATCATGGCGCGCCACAACCTCAGCGAGGCGGACGCGCTGAAGGCCATCACCACCTCCGACAAGGAGCGCGGCAACCACTACTTCCGCTACACGGATCAGAAGTGGGGCAAGGCGCAGAACTACGATATCTGCATCAATTCTGCGCTGATGGGCATTGAAAAGACCGCCGAAATGCTCACCGATATGGCGAAGATCGAGGCGCGTGCCTGATGCGCGCGCTGGTTCCCTCCGAAACGGCGCTCGTTTTGGGCGGCGGCGGCGCGAAAGGCGCGTATGAAGTTGGCGCAATCGCCGCGCTGGACGAGCTGGGCATCAAGGCGGGCAGCGTATTCGGCACATCCGTCGGTGCGCTGCATGCGGCGATGTACGCGCAGGGCAGCATGGATGCGGCGGCGGAACTGTGGGACAACATCCGCCTGAGCGACGTGGTGAGCGAAGAAAGCCTCGCCATCGCGGACGACGCGGAAAACATCTTCGACCACCCGGAAAAGCTGCTGGAATTCATCACCCGCTACGCGCAGAAGAAAGGCGTGGACGTGACCCCGCTGACGGAGATTCTGCACCGGCTGGTGGACGAGGAGAAAATCCGCCGGAGCGGCGTTCGCCTCGGCGTGGTCACCACGCGCTTCCCGTCGCTGGCGATGGTAGAAAAGCGGCTGGAAGAGATGGAGGAAGGTTCGCTGCACGACTGGCTGATGGCCAGCGCCTCCTGCTTCCCGATTTTCCCGATGAAGCAGGTCGGCGGCGACCGCTACATCGACGGCGGTTTCTGCGATAACACGCCGGTGGAGATGGCCGTGCGCAGCGGCGCGCGGGAGATCATCGCCATTGACATCGGCAAGCACCGCTCCCATACGCAGTACGACCGCAGGCCGAATATCACCTATATCCGCACGTCGCAGCCGCTCGGCGGCCTGCTGACGCTGGACAGCGCGCTCTCCGCGCGCAACCGCATCCTCGGCTATAACGACGTGATGCGCGCGTTCGGGCGCATGCGCGGCGTGACGTATTCGTTCGATGCGGTGGACGCGCAGGCGCTCTATGCCCGCGCGCAGGATTACGTCATCCGGCTGACGCAGCTGGAAACCTCCATGTGCCATTCCAACGCAATTACGCGCACGAGGGAGGTCGGCGCGCCGTTCTTCTCCCTGCTGGAAGAGGAACTGCCGGAAAAGGCGGACTGCATTGATTACTTCCTGCGCGGCTGTGAGCTTTGCGCGCAGATTGCGGAGGTCAACCCGGCGCAGGTGCTGACGTTTGAAACGCTGCGCGACGAACTGCGCGCGCGACTGCCGCTGGAAAAGGCGGAATCCATGCTCGGTTCGCTGCTGGGCGGCCGGGTCGGCGTGCTTTTCGCCAAGCCGCAGATCGACCGCAGGCTGGTGATTTCCTGCCTGTATCACCTGCTGCTGCGCGAAGGCTCGTTCTCGCCGCTGGCGCTGCGCACGTTGAGCGCATTCCCGCGGGAAATGCTCTGCGCGCTGACGCTGCAAAATATTCTGTAACAAAAAATACGCTCCTCCTGAACGGCTGCCGCCGCAGAGAGGAGCGTATTTTTTGTGGACTGAACGAATTTGCAGCCCGCTTATATATCCCGGCAGCTTTCCCGCTCGACGATGCGGTGGGGAATGATGCTCTTGGTCGCCATCAGCTCCGGGCGGTCGATATGGCTGATGAGCTGGCTGGCCGCTTCGATGCCGAGCTGGAAGGAATTGAGATCCACCGACGTGAGCCGGGGCGAGGTCAATTTCGCGAAAAGCGAATTGTTGAACGAGATGATGGAAATATCTCTGGGAATGGAAAGCCCGTGCGTCAGGCAGGCGCGTTCGAGCGTCATGCCCAGCAGATCGTCGCTGACGACGATGGCGGTCGGCCTGTCTGCCCGGTCAATCAGCGCGTGCACCGCCGCGTCGCCGCTGTCCAGCGAAGGCATTTCCACGCAGTAATCCGAGCGGACGGGGATATTCGCCAGCGCCAGCGCCGCCTGATAGCCGCGCCTGCGGTCGGCGGTGAAGAGATAGGCGTTGTCGCTGCCCAGATAGGCGATGCGTCGATGACCCCTGCGGATGAGGTATTCGGTCGCCTCCTGCCCGGCGAGAAAGTTGTCGTTGTCGATGTAAACCGTTTTGTTCGCATAGGCGTAGGCTTTGCCGATGAGCACATACATCAGCTTCGCCTGCACCAGATAATCAATGACGGTATCGCCCTGACGGGAATAGAGCAGAATAAACGCGTCCGCCGCGCCGGAGGAGACGAGCAGCCGGATGGCCGCGAGGATCTCGTCGTTGTCGCGCCCGGTGACGATGGTGCTGATATACTGGTGGGCGTTGCAGAACTGGTTGATGCCGCGGATCATTTCCAGATAGAAGGGGTTTTCGAACACCTCTCTGGCGCTGGGCGGCAGGATGACGCCGATGGTGCGCGGCGCGGAGGACTGCGCCGACGCGCCTTCCATGACGTAGCCGAGCTGTTTGGCGGCCTGACGGACGCGCTGCTTGGTTTCCTCGCTGATGGAAGGGCTGTTTCGGCAGGTTCTGGATACGGTTGACGGCGACACGCCTGCCAGCGCCGCCACATCCCGGATGGTTACGGCCACAAGAAACCGCTCCTTTGTGCAGAAGATGAAGGGAAAGCGGCGCATGCACAGCCCGCTTTCGCTGCTGCCTTTATTGTAAAAGAGGAGGGGAACAATGTCAACCGGGTGTGCGAAATTTACGCAAAGAATTGCATGAATTTGCGTAAATTGACGAACCAAAGCGCATCGGATCGGGCAGGCACGGGCGGCGAATTCACAAAATGTCGATTTATGGACGCTCAAATTTGTAAAATGAGCTTAAAAAAGCCAAAAAGCCTCTTGCTTTTCTGATGGGCTTGGTCTATAATGAGTGCAAGAGCGTTGCATGACGATTTGCAACCGCCGCAAAACCGTATGTTTGAAGCGGGAGGACGCTTCGACCATAGAAATTCTTTACTGAACGAAAGGGGTAACTATCATGAAGAAAATCATCGCCTTTGCTCTGGCCGCGTGCCTGTGCCTTGCTCTGGCTATGACCGCTTCGGCCGAGGGTTCGGTGTACTACCTGAACTTCAAGCCCGAGCAGGACGCCCAGTGGCAGGAGCTTGCCAAGCTCTACACCGAGCAGACCGGTGTGCCGGTGACCGTCGTGACGGCCGCTTCCGGCAACTACGAGACCACGCTGATGAGCGAAATCGAAAAGAGCGACCCGCCGACGCTGTTCCAGGTCAACGGCCCGGTCGGTCTGGCCAACTGGAAGGATTACTGCTATGATCTCAAGGACGCCGAGATCACCAAGCACCTGACCTCCGACGCTTTCGCCCTCAAGGAGGACGACAAGGTGTACGGCGTGGCCTACGTCATCGAGACCTACGGCCTGATCGCCAACACCAAGCTGCTGGAGAAGGCCGGCTACAAGGCTTCCGACATCACCAACTTTGAAACCCTGAAGGCGGTTGCCGACGACATTCAGGCCCGCAAGGACGAGCTGGGCGTGGACGGCGCTTTCACCTCTGCCGGTATGGACGGTTCTTCCGACTGGCGCTTCAAGACCCATCTGGCCAACATGCCGATCTACTACGAGTACAAGGCGGACGGCATCGGCTCCACCGAGGCCATCAAGGGCACCTATCTGGACAACTACAAGGCGATCTGGGATCTGTACATCACCGATTCCACCTGCGACCCGAAGCTGCTGGCCAGCAAGACCGGCAACGACGCCGTGGCTGAGTTCGTCGGCGAAAAGGCTGTGTTCTATCAGAACGGCACTTGGGCTTGGAACGACGTTTCTTCCCTCGGCGCTGAGAACCTGACCATGCTGCCGATCTACATTGGCGTGGAAGGCGAAGAGAATCAGGGTCTGTGCACCGGCACCGAGAACTACTGGTGCGTCAACGGCACCGCCAAGCAGGAAGACATCGACGCGACCCTCGCGTTCATGAACTGGGTCGTGACCTCCGACGAGGGCCGCAAGAGCATGTCTCAGGACATGGGCTTCGTC